>NZ_JBMVQP010000024.1:0-60486 GCF_050522425.1 Myroides sp. C6-3
AAAAAATAGAGGGATTTCCCTGTAAAAAAAATGTTAAATTATACTATTTAAGTATAAATTCAATTAAAATACACTTTCTAAGTAAAATAAAAAAGGGCTGTCTTTTTGAGACAGCCCTTTTTTTATTTAGAAAAAATCTATTAAAGTTCAAATGCTTTTTTCGGATTATTATCAAGTAGTAATTCCATTGGGTTTTCTAAAGCTTCTTTCACAGCCACTAAGAAACCAACTGACTCACGTCCGTCGATGATACGGTGGTCATACGATAATGCCACGTACATCATTGGGTGAATT
The DNA here is from genome assembly GCF_050522425.1 of Myroides sp. C6-3. Taxonomy (NCBI): domain Bacteria; kingdom Pseudomonadati; phylum Bacteroidota; class Flavobacteriia; order Flavobacteriales; family Flavobacteriaceae; genus Myroides; species Myroides sp. C6-3. Next base: position 295 of record NZ_JBMVQP010000024.1, read on the forward strand.
TCAACTTTACCATTTACTGCGATTGGACGCTCAATAATGTTGTGCATGCCCAAGATTCCAGATTGTGGAGGGTTGATAATTGGCGTAGATAACATCGATCCAAATACACCACCATTCGTGATTGTAAATGTACCTCCTGTCATTTCATCCACGGTAATTTGTCCATCACGAGCTCTTGTAGCTAATCGTTTAATTTCAGCTTCAACGCCGCGGAAAGACAATAATTCAGCGTTGCGAACAACAGGAACCATTAATCCTTTTGGACCGGATACTGCAATTGAAATATCGCAGAAGTCATATTTAATTTGCTCTTGACCGTCGATCATCGAGTTTACGTCTGGATATAATTCTAAAGCACGAGTAACTGCTTTAGTAAAGAAAGACATGAATCCTAAACCAACACCGTGTTTCGCTTTAAAAGCGTCTTTATATTCGCTTCTTAGCTTGTTTACGTTTGTTAAGTTAACTTCATTAAACGTCGTTAACATCGCTGTTGTGTTTTTAGCTTCAACCAAACGCTCTGCTACTTTACGACGTAACATAGACATTTTTTTGCGCTCTTCACCTCTTGGCCCACCAGTTGGAGTTCCCATAGCGTGCTTAGCGTTTAAAGCATCTTCTTTCGTGATTCTACCATCTTTTCCTGTTCCAGCAACTGAAGCAGGATCAATATTTTTCTCATCTAATATTTTTTTGGCAGCTGGAGAAGCTGAACCTGTTGCATAAGTAGCTGCTGCAGGTGCTTGTACTGGCTCTGCCTTAGGAGCTTCCGCTTTTGGAGCCTCTGCTGCTGGCTTAGCTTCTGTAGAAGAACCTCCCGCTGGTTTTGCTGCGCCGGTATCGATTAAACAAACCACTTGACCTACCGCTACTGCGTCACCTTCTTCTGCTTTTAAAGTAATGATTCCGCTTGCTTCAGCAGGCAATTCTAATGTTGCTTTATCTGAATCAACCTCAGCAATTGCTTGGTCTTTTTCAACATAGTCTCCATCTTTTACCAACCAAGTAGCAATTTCAACCTCTGTAATTGATTCACCTGGTGAAGGAACTTTCATTTCTAAGATGCTCATCGTATATTCTTTAATTAAATATTGTTATGTAAAAATACTCTTTTTTTATTATAAGTTCTTATTAAAAACTTTTTCAACTGCATAAGCGAAACGCTTTTTAGAACGCGTTGAACTTCCTGAAGCTGGTGCACTATACGCTTTAGTACCTGCATAACGCAATGGCTTCTCTTCAAAGTTCATCAACATATAGCTATAAGCCCCCATGTTTTTCGGTTCTTCTTGTGCCCAAACAAAATCATCTGCATTTGGATAAGAAGCAATTACAGCTTTAATTTGCTCAATTGGCAAAGGGAATAATTGTTCTAAACGCACAAATGCGATATCTTCTCTTCCTAATTCTTCTCTTTTTGCCACTAAATCATAGTAGAACTTACCTGAACAGAAGACCAATGATTTTACTTTTGCTTTATCTACTCCTGCGTCGTCGATAACATATTGGAACTTACCATCCGTAAAATCGCTAATTGTTGACGTTGCCATTGGATGTCTCAACAAGCTCTTTGGCGACATTACAATTAAAGGTTTTCTGAAATCAGTTACCATTTGTCTGCGCATCAAGTGGAAGAAGTTGGCAGGTGTTGTACAGTTTGCTACAAACATATTGTGCTCTGCACATAGCTGTAAGTAACGCTCTAAACGCGCTGAAGAGTGTTCTGCACCCTGGTTTTCATATCCGTGAGGCAACAACATCACCAACCCATTTTGGCTACTCCATTTATCCTCTGCAGCAGAAATATATTGATCCAACATAATTTGTGCTCCATTGGAGAAGTCACCAAATTGAGCTTCCCAAATAGTCAACGTATTAGGGTTTGTCAACGCATACCCATATTCGAATCCTAAAACAGCATATTCCGACAACAATGAGTTATAAATTCTCATTTGACCTTTTTGCTCTTTCAATTGATTCAACAAGATGATTGACTCTTCCGTATCCTCTGTTTTTACTACAGCATGACGATGAGAAAACGTACCGCGCTCTACATCTTGTCCTGACATACGCACATCGTATCCTTGAGAAATCAAAGATCCATAAGCCAATAATTCACCCATTGCCCAGTCTAACTTGTCCTGCTCAAAGAACATCGTTTTGCGGTCTCCGATTAGGCGTTTTACTTTATTGATGAATTTCTTGTCTTCTGGCAATGCTGTGATTACTTCAGCAATATCCGTTAATAATTGTTTAGACACCTTGGTATCATAATCAACAACCATTGCTTTTTCATCCACAATTTTGAATTCTTTCCAGTTTTCTTGCATGAATGTTCGGATCTTAGCGAACTCATTTTCACGAGAAATCTGTAGATCTTGCTCTAATACATCTTTGTATTGTTGCTCTAAGTCTTTCACAAAACTCTCATCGACAATTTTATCCTCTAACAATCTTGCGTTGTAGATATTTCTTGCGTTAGGGTGTTTTGCAATTAACTTATATAATAAAGGTTGAGTGAATTTTGGTTCATCCCCCTCATTGTGTCCATACTTACGGTATCCTACTAAATCGATGAATACATCTCTACCAAACGTCATGCGGTATTCTAAAGCGAATAAGAACGCGCGTACAGCTGCTTCTGTATCATCCGCATTAACGTGTAACACAGGTGAAGCAGTAACTTTAGCAATATCAGTTGAATAAATAGAAGAACGACCATCTGTAAAGTTTGTTGTAAAACCAACTTGGTTGTTTAATACTATGTGGATTGTACCTTCTGTTTTATACCCTCTTAATTGAGCCATTTGCACAATTTCATACACAATTCCTTGGCCTGAAATAGCTGCATCACCGTGTAAAGCGATAGGCAATACTTTAGAAGGTTGATTCGTGTAAACCGTATCTTGTTTTGCTCTTGCAATTCCTTCGATTACCGCACCAACAGTCTCCAAGTGAGAAGGGTTTGGCGTTAAGTTTACGTGGATATCTTTTCCTGCACGTGTTTTACGTGTAGAGCTTAATCCCAAGTGATATTTTACGTCTCCGTCGAATCCTTCTACTGTATCGTAGTCTTTTCCGTCAAATTCCGAGAAGATTTCTTGGGTTGGTTTTTTAAATACGTTCGCTAAAACGTTCAAACGACCTCTGTGAGCCATACCCACAACAATTTCCTCCACTCCTTTTTCAGCAGCAGATTCAATTAAAAAGTCCATCGCTGGAATAGCGGCTTCTAATCCTTCAAGGGAGAAGCGCTTTTGTCCTACATATTTCGTATTCAAGAAATTTTCAAAAGAAACCGCTTCAATTAATTTGTGTAGGATTTCTTTTTTCTCTTCTGAATTAAATTTTGCTTCTGGGATTTCGAAGTGATCTTGAATCCAATTCACTTCTTTTTCGTCTGTAATATATTTAAACTCAATACCTAAAGTACCGCAGTAAATTTTCTCTAATTGGGCAATAATTTCCGCTAAGGTAGCCGTTGATAACTGCAAGGCTTTAGCCGCATCAAACTTTGTACTTAAATCCGCCGCTGATAAGCCAAATTTCTCCAAGCTTAAATCAGGGTGAACTACTCTTCTCTCTCTAAGCGGATTAGTTTTGGTCAATAGATGTCCATAAGTCCTGTAAGCGTCGATTAACTTCAGTACAGCTAACTCTTTTGCAATTTGGCTTGTATCTACTGAATTACCTGTATTTGAACCACTTGTTGGGGATGAAACGTACGTTACTTTTTCAACTGTGCCATCATTAAATTCGTTTGCAAAATCGAACCCTTGAAAGAAGGCTCTCCAACTTGGTTCTACGCTATCTGGATTTTCTAAATATTGATCATACAAATCTGCAAAAAATGCAGTGTGTGCCGCGTTTAAAAAGGAAAATCTATCCATAATTTTCGTCTAAAGACCTATTGATTAAATATTATATATACAAAAATACAACTCTTTGATTACAAAAGTATAAACTTTTTCTTATTTTTATCTCACAACAATTTCATAAAACAGCTATGAGAAGATTTTATGTCAAAAAAATGAGTGTTTTATTCATTTTTTCATTTTTTTTATTGTCCAATTTTTCACTTTTTGCACAACAAAACCGAAATAACTCCGAAAATTACGATTCTGTCAAAAAATGGAGATTTGGAGGAGGTTTTGGTTTGGGCTTCGGCAGTGGCTATACAGATGTGATGTTAGCACCGAGTGCCCTGTACCAGGTAAATCCTTATTTCAGCGTAGGTGTAGGTTTACAAGGAAGCTATATCAATAGCAAAGACCGCTCTTTTTACTACAGTAATGTAAAAGAATATCAGTCTTGGATTTACGGAGGAAGCTTACTTGTCTTAGCTAATCCTATCCCTCAGCTGCAATTATCTGCTGAATTAGAACAATTGCGCGTGAACAACACCTATACCTATAAACAAGATTTACACAAGTTGGATGCTAACTTTTGGAATACTGCTTTATTTTTGGGTGCTGGTTACAGTAGTGGACCTGCTACTGTAGGAGTGCGATACAATGTTCTATACAAGGAAAAAGACATGGTATACGGCAGTGCGCTTATGCCTTTTATTCGCATCTATTTCTAAGAACACTTTTATAAGGTACAAAAAAAGAGCCGATTCTACAAATCGGCTCTTTTTTTATCGTGTAAAATACTCCTTATTCTTTTGACAAATTTGTTCGAAAGTACACCTTTTGAAACTCTCGTTTTACAATAAGGTAGGTCAATTGTTGAAAGTAATTGAACACATCGCCTTCTTCTATTGCGCGAATATCGCGTTCTGCAACATCGATGCGATACAACAGCATAGACAACTTAGCTGGGGTACGCGCTGCAATACTTTCGAGAAGTTCTTGAATTTGCTGTACAAGTTCAAGAGGAGTTGATGCGGAAAATGTCAGGTCCTCCTCTACGCTCATTCTAAAATCACGTTCTATTTGTTGTACTAGTTGTTCAAATAAATCCTGCTCTTTTAATTGATTTTCGAGATAAGTTACTGCTACTTCCATCTTGTTCTTACATTTGTCTATTCATTAATTCCTTACTAAAAACACGAAGTAGTTCTTTTTTATCTTCGTCTATCGCTAAATCAGCTAAAATGTGTAAGGCTTCTTCTGTATATTGTTCAATCAACTGTAGCGAAGCTTCTTGTGAACCCGTTTCTACAAACAATTGTTTCACGCTTGAGATCTTCTGCTCTTCATCCACACATGCTACGGAAGCATAGAATCCCTCCAATGCCTCTCTCTGCGTTGGATTCGCATTCTCTAACGCTTTTAGGTACAAAAACGTTTTTTTATTTTCTAAGATATCTCCTCCAATGCGCTTACCAAATGTAGCTTCGTCTCCAAAGGCATCCAAATGGTCATCCAATAATTGGAAGGCAATTCCCAAATTCAATCCAAAATTGTAAATCTGATCGCCATTTTCCGCGGTAGTTTGAGCCACGATAGCTCCCATTTTAAGCGCTGCAGCCACTAAAACAGCTGTTTTGTACTCGATCATTTTGATGTACTGTTCAATTTTCACATCCGAACGACCTTCAAAACAAATGTCATACTGCTGTCCTTCACAAACCTGAATCGCTGTTTTACTAAACAACTTCGCCAAATCTCTAAAAACAACAGGCTCATAATACTCAAAATATTGATACGCCAAGATCAACATGGCATCCCCAGATAGAATAGCCGTGTTAACATCCCATTTCTCGTGTACCGTTTGATGTCCTCTTCGAAGAGAAGCATCGTCCATGATATCATCATGCATCAAAGAAAAGTTGTGAAACAATTCGATAGCTGTAGCTGCTTGGATCGCTTTTGCTGGATCTTCATTAAAAACATCAGCCGCCATTAAGGTTAGAACAGGTCTAATTTGCTTTCCCCCTAAAGAAAGAATATACGAAATAGGTTCATAAAGTTCTATCGGTTGTCCGTCTAATTGTATTGAATTAAGATATGACGCTATCTGTTCTTTATATTTTACTATTGATTGCATGTTCAAATAAAATTTAGGTAAAAATACGCGTTTTTTAAAGACTTTCCGTTTCTTGCCGTATCCTCACCATTTAACAGGCGCAAATATCTTAAAAATAGATCAGTTAACCATCAATTTTCCAATAAAAACACACCCTCTACTACTGCTTTTATCTTTTTCAAACTTGGAAATCCCTGTTCCTTCTCGCCTTATATCTCTTTTTTACAACAACGCTCATCAAGGAAACTCCTAACCTAGTTAAAGTTTTCTTAATTAAAAGGAAACTATAACACTAATAAAGTTTCCGTATTATATTTGCCCCTTTAAAAATACGATTCATGGAAACCGCAATACTAGAAAAAGCAACCCATTTATTTTTATCCCAAGGATTTAAAAGTATAACAATGGACGATATAGCAGCAGAACTTTCTATATCCAAGAAAACAATCTATCAACACTATGCATCCAAACCTGAACTCATTGAAAAAAGTTTAGTCTACATTAACGAGAAATTCCTAAAATCTCTTGAAACAGTTATTACACAAAATAGAACAGCAATAGCGGAAATGATAGCCGCACACAACAGCATGAATGAGGTATTCGCGATTGAATCTTCTGTTTGTTTGTACCAATTAAACAAATACTATCCGAAGATTGCACTCAAACAAAAGACGTATCACAAGAAAAAATACGTGGGTATTATAGAGCGCAATTTAGAAAAGGGAATTCGAGAAGGCGTTTATCGCTCTAATTTAGATGTAGAATTTACGGCTCGTTTACACATCGCTTCCATTGTCTTAATCGATGACCACGATTATTTTGAGCCAGAAGAATACACGCATATGCAGCTACACGCCTTGCACCTCGATCATCAAATTAGAAGTATTGCCACAGAAAAAGGACTTAAACAATACTTAGAACTCAAAGAAAGCATTAAAAATGAATAAATCCCTAACGACCTTATGCTGTCTATTTCTTTCTTGTAGCCTATGGGCACAAGCCCCTGTTTTAACGTTAAAAGATGCGCTACACTATGCTTTAGTTCACAAAGCAGAAGCCAAACAAGCCAACTTAGACATTGAAAATAGCGACTATCAGATTCAAGAAGTAAAATCGAACGCTTTACCTCATCTCAATGTAGAGGCCAATCTTGCCAACAACGTCAAGATTCAGGAAATGCCTTTAACCATGGGCGGGCAAACGCAAATGATTCCGTTCAATCTAAAGTGGAATTCTCAAATTACAGCTACTGCTTCTCAAATTCTATTCAATCAGACGGTTTTTATGGGGTTAAAAGCGGCGCGTTCGGCCAAAGAGTTTTACATCATCAACAAGGAACTAACGGATGAGCAAATCATTGAAAAAGTAGCTTCGACCTACTATCAGGTATTTCAATCCAAGGCGATGCTGCAAACACTAGAAACAACCATTAGCAGTACGACGCACATCAAAAACATCATCGAGGACTTACACCGCAACGGCTTAGCTACTCAGATTGACTTAGACCGAACTAAGGTGAGCCTAAGTAATCTAAAAGCCAATAAACAACAGGTAATCAACGCGGTAGAACTACAGCAAAATGCGTTAAAATTCTTTATGGGAATGGATTTATCAACTGCAATTCAACTACCTGAGAACACGTTTACCCTTGATGAAAGTACGGTATTGACTGAAAACAACATTGACTCCCGTACGGAAATTCACCTATTGGAAAAACAAAAAGAATTACTCGCTTATAAGTTGAAGTCTATTCAAGCCGATTACTATCCTTCACTTGCAGCCTTCGGAACCTTTGGTTATCAAGGTATGGGAGATAAATTTCCTTGGGGTAATAAACCAAGTGATGGTGTATTTTGGACGAGTGCATCAGCTGTGGGCATTTCGCTAAAGCTACCTATTTTTAATGGTTTTGAAACTAGAGCAAAAGTTAGACAAGCAAAAGTAGATATGCGAAAAATTGACGTGCAGTTAGAAGATACCAAACAAGCACTTACACTAGACTTTGTCAATGCACAAAAGTCAATTGAAAATGCCTTAATCACCATCAATATTCAAAAGGAAAATGTTGATTTAGCCAAGAGTATCTTGACGAATATGCAAAACAACTACAAACACGGTTTAGCCACCTTGACAGATTTATTGAATGCAGAAAATGCTTATACAGAAGCAGAAAACAACTATACGACAGCATTGTTGGATTTTAAATTGGCTGAGATTCAAATTATCAAATCGCAAGGAGCATTAAAAACATTACTTGACTAATTCACTATCTAATTTCGAAACAACCATGAAAAAAATAATTACAGCTTTAGTCTTTATCGCCTTGATTGGTGGGACTGTCTATATCTTAAATCGAAATAAATCAAACAACGATGCAGAGACTGCAATCGTAGCGGAACAGCAGGCAACGATTACAGTTCGCGTGGAAAAAGCAACCGTACAGGTTATTGATGCCAATTATAAAGCCAATGGAAACTTTGTTCCCTATCAAGAAGTAACACTAGCTGCTGAAACTCCTGGACGTGTTGTAAAACTCCTGGTAGACGAAGGAGCACAAGTGCGCAAAGGACAAGTTTTAGCTCTAGTTAACAGCGATCAGATCAAAGTACAAGTACGCAATGCAGAGGCTGCCTATGCCACAGCAAAAGCAGATGCAGCACGTTTTGAAAGTGCCTATACAACTGGTGGAGTAACCCAACAACAACTAGATCAAGTGCAGTTGATGGTACAAAATGCGGAGGCCAATTTAAAATCGGCTCAAATTACCGCTGGAGATGCCCACATCAAAGCACCAATCGATGGGATTATCAATAAAAAACACGTCGAACAAGGAAGCTTTGTTGCTCCTGGTGCACCGATTTTTGACCTTGTCAATGTCAATCAGCTCAAGCTGAGAGTAAATGTAGATGAAAATCACGTCGCCAACTTAAAAGAAGGAGATAAGATCGAAGTAAAAGCCAGCGTATTTCCCAATGATCAATTCGAGGGAATCGTAACTTTTATCGCTCCAAAAGCAGATGCGGCCCTAAATTATCCCGTAGATCTATTGTTGACCAACAACAAAGACAATAAGCTGAGAGCAGGGATGTATGGTTCGGCTTATTTTGATGCTGATAAAAATCAAGATACCCCGCTTCTACTTGTTCCGCGCAATGCCTTCGTTGGCAGTGTAAGTTCAAATTTAATTTACCGTGTGATCGACAACAAAGCAGTAGCCACTCAAGTTGTATCAGGGAGAAATTTAGGTGATTTTGTCGAGATCCTCGATGGATTAAAAGAAGGTGAAGTTGTAATTACCTCTGGACAAATCAACCTAACAGACCAAGCCCCAGTATCTATTATTAAATAACGCCCTAAACCAAGGGATTGACATATGAAAATAGCCGAAATATCCATCAAGCGTCCGAGTATCATCATTGTGCTCTTTATAGCTCTTTTACTCGGAGGTATATTTAGTTATAAAAACCTGAGTTACGAATTAATTCCCAAGTTTGAAGTGAACGTGATTACTGTCGCAACAGTATATCCAGGAGCTTCTCCTTCGGAAATTGAAAACACCGTGACCAAGAAGATTGAAGACGCCGTTGCATCGCTGGAAAATGTAAAAAAAGTAGAAGCCTTGTCTTTCGAGAGCTTATCTACGGTTATGATTTACTTGACATCAGAAGCGAATGTAGACTTATCCTTAAACGATGCCCAACGCAAAATCAATGCGATCTTAAAAGACTTACCGAAAGACGTTGATCCTCCTTCCTTACAGAAATACTCTCTGAGTGATTTGCCAATTATGACACTTAGTGTAACGAGTAATCTAACAGAAAAAGAATTATACGACTTACTAGACAAGAAGATTCAGCCTATTTTTTCCCGTGTAGCTGGAGTAGCTAAAGTAGAATTAGTTGGTGGAGAAGAAAGAGAGATTCAAGTCTTACTCGATCCTAAGAAAATTGAAGCCTATGGCTTGAGTGTACCAATGGTACAACAAGCGGTATTAAGTTCTAACTTAGATTTCCCCACTGGAAGTGTAAAATCCGGAGACAAGCAAACCCTTATTCGCTTAGCAGGTAAATACAAAGACATCGATGAGATGCGAAACTTAGTCATTGCTTCCCAAGGCGGAATAGACATCCGATTAAGCGATATTGCCGATGTACAAGACGGAATTAAAGAAGTAGAAAAGATTGCGCGTTTAAATCAGCAATCGACTATTTTGATGCAAGTCATCAAGCAATCAGATGCCAATGCAGTAACGGTAAGTGAATTGACCCAACAATCCATTGCTGAAGTAGAAAAAAACTACGCTGATATTCAGCTAAACATCAAAACGGCAAATGATTCCTCCCAGTTTACATTAGAAGCAGCGAATGCTGTAATGTTTGACTTGTTCTTGGCGATTGTTTTAGTGGCTTTTGTGATGCTATTTTTCTTACATAGCTTTAGAAATGCCTTAATTGTAATGGTTGCGATTCCCCTATCGTTGGTCGCTACTTTTATCGGGATTTACCTTTTGGGTTATTCCTTAAACTTACTGAGTTTACTAGCCCTTTCTTTGGTTGTTGGTATTCTAGTAGACGATGCCATTGTGGTTATTGAGAATATCCACCGCCACATGGAAATGGGAAAGAACAAAATACGCGCCTCTTATGATGGAGCAAAAGAAATTGGTTTTACTGTAACGGCAATTACGCTCGTTATTGTTGTTGTATTCTTACCTATTGCTATGTCTTCAGGTTTAGTACCAAATATCATTAAACAGTTCTGTGTGACTGTAATTATAGCAACCATGCTCTCCTTATTGGTATCCTTTACTATTGTACCTTGGTTATTCTCAAGATATGGTAAGATTGAGGTTATCCAACCAACCTCTTTCTTTGGAAAGATTTTACATGGATTTGAAAAAGGCTTAACCTCTTTCACTCACAGTATCTCAGGTCTATTGGTATGGTCCTTAAACTCAACAAAAAACACGGTGATTGTATTGATTATTGTAGCGTTGGCCTTTTTTGGATCTTTAGCACTTCCCTCTTTGGGATATGTTGGAGGAGAATTCTTTCCGAAAACAGATAAAGGAGAATTCTTAGTACAGTTGGAATTAGACAAAGATGCGTCTGTACAACAGACCAACCGTATGACACAAAAAGCAGAAGCTTTTTTGCGTACGAAGCCTGAAGTAGTAGATATGATTACAACCGTTGGACAATCTTCAGAAGGATACGGAGGAAGTCAGGCAACCAAATACAAATCAGAGATTCACGTTATCTTAACGGATAAAAAAGAACGAAGCGAGAGCTCCTTTGTTTATGCAGCAAAGTTGAAAAAAGAACTAGCTCCTTTGATGGTTGGTGTAAAAGTAAAAACAGTACCCGTTGGATTAATTGGTGCGGAAGAAGCTCCCTTAGCGCTGACTGTTACAGGATCAAACTTGGATGACGCGATGGAGTTTGCTATTCAAGCCAAAGCCTTATTAGATCAAATACCTGGTACGATGGAAACCAAGCTAACTACGGAAACAGGTAGCCCCGAAATCAACGTTCAAGTAGATCGCGATAAAATGGCTGCTCTTGGTTTAGATATGTACACGGTAGGGATGACCATGCAAACGGCCTTTAACGGAAATACGGATGGTAAATATAGAGCAGGTGAGTATGAATACGACATCAACATACGCTTTCAAGAATATGCCAGAACAACCATAGAAGATGTAAAAACGATTAATTTTAAAAACAACCAAGGACAAGATGTAAAGCTTGAACAATTTGCAACAGTAAGTTATAGTTCAGGTCCTTCCATTTTAGAGCGAAGAGACAAGAGTCCTTCTGTTACAATCAAGTCGCAAACCATTGGTCGTTCTCCTGGAGATATCGCCAACGAATGGTTGCCTCAATTTGACCAATTAACCTTAAAACCAGGGGTAAAATACCAATGGACGGGAACCATGGAAGATCAAGAAGAGGGATTTGGTACCTTAGGAGTTGCGTTGTTAGCTGCTATTATTTTAGTTTATCTAGTAATGGTCGCTTTGTATGACAGTTTTTCTAAACCGTTTATCGTGATCTTTTCTGTACCGCTATCCTTCATTGGAGCCTTATTAGCCTTAGCTATCGCTAATATTTCCTTGAATATATTCACTATTTTAGGAATCATTATGCTAATCGGACTAGTGTGTAAGAATGCGATCTTACTGGTCGATTTTGCCAACCACAGAGTAGAATCAGGTGACAGTGTTCACGACGCCTTAATCGCAGCCAACCATGCACGTTTACGTCCAATTTTGATGACGACAATTGCCATGGTCATCGGAATGGTGCCAATTGCCTTAGCAAGTGGCGCAGGGGCTGAAATGAACAACGGATTAGCCGTAGTAATCATAGGTGGTTTATTATCTTCTCTTTTGTTAACCTTGGTTATTGTGCCGATTATCTATTCTATTTTTGACAAAATAGGCAAGCGTTTCGGTCAAAAAGAAAAGATCGATTACCAAGCAGAAATGGAATCAGATTACGAACCAAACCACAATTTTGTAGATCATCACTAGGAGTGCTTCCTCGTTGACCTAAATAAAACAATTCACAATAGAGTAGAAAATAATTTTCTACTCTATTTTTTTTTCTTAACCTAAAACAAGTTTTTTATCCCTCGTACTTCTTATTTTTATCCCCTTAACTATGTTACTTTATTGTGAAGAATAATTATATACAATCCTACTCTATTGAAGATATCTTAAATCGATACGAACGCTTTATTGTAGACAAGCGATTAGCCGTTGTAGAAATTGGTCCTAAACACAGTCAATATTTTGTCATTGGCAAACCGTATACGTTTGCTTCCTTTGGTTTAATCCTCATTACATCTGGAGAATGTGAGATTACCATTAATTTAGAACCAACAAAAGTGAAAAAAAACGATATTCTCGTTGTTTTACCTCAACAGTTTTTTGAAATTATTCAGTACACTAAAGATTTTAGTGTACAAGCTTTCTTTGCAAGTGGGGAACTATTTTTGGATGCAGGTTTTCATCTAAAATCCAATAACCTCATCCAGTTTTTTTCTTCTCAATACCCCAAAATCTTATCGTTAAACAGCTATTTGATCAAAGAGCTCAACTATCACATGAAGCGATTAAAAAAGCTCGTTTTTGATCAAGATAATATGTTTACCCCTCAATTGATTCTACATCATTTTTCTATTTTGATGTATGAATTAGGTCATTTTTACAATAAACGCGTTTTAGCTAAAACTGGAAAAAAGACGCTTCGAAAAGAAGAATTAACCAAAAACTTTCTTCTACTCGTCTCGTCTCACTTTAAAAAAGAAAGAAGTGTGCAATTCTATGCAGACCATATGTTCATTAGTAGAAAACACTTGACCAAAGTCATTACAGAAATCTTCGGCAAAACGCCAAAAGACATCATAGTAGAATCGATCATTCTCGAAGCCAAAATACTTTTAAAGAACCCCAATAATTCCATTACTTCTGTCGCCAGTGAACTTAATTTTCAAGACGTTGCGTTGTTTAGTAAATTTTTTAAAAACAGTACGGGAATTTCACCTCGCGAGTTTAAGTTAATAAATTAACATTTTAAATAATTTATGCGTCTTTTAGGCAAGTTATACCGTTTATTTAACTACTGATATTTCCTCAAAAATAGCGAGATTTGAGTTCTTTAATGGGGAAATCACTGCATTAAAGGGAAGTAATTATTATTTGCATATAAGACGCAAAACTCACAAAGATGTTGAAGAATAAACAACAATATGCTCAAATCACAGCCATTGGAGGGTATCTCCCAAAGAAGAAGCGAACCAATGCCGATTTAGAACGTTTATCAGACACTTCTGATGAATGGATTATGAAGAGAACGGGAATTAAGGAGAGACGAATTTTAGAAGATGGTCTAGCGACATCGGATATGGCTGTAGAAGCCATCAAGGAAATGTGTTCTTCCTATCAAAAAGACATGGCTACAATAGATGCCATACTACTTGCAACTTCTTCCCCAGATATGCCTATGCCCTCGACAGCGAATCTTGTTTGCCATAAATTGGATTTGGCTAATGTATGGGCCTTTGACATGAATGCAGCCTGTTCTGGTTTTTTATATGCCTTAGATATGGGAGCGGCTTTGATCGAAACAGGACGCTATAAAAACGTGGTGGTGGTTGGCGCAGACAAGATTAGCACTTATGTCGATGAAACAGATCGATCCACTAATATTTTATTTGGCGATGGCGCTGGTGCAGTATGGTTAGAACCTTCACTTGAGACAGGAATACGAGACGCTTTGTTGGTTAGCGACGGCAAAGGAATCGAATTTTTAAACATCAAAGGAGGAGGGTCTCTTTATCCGTACGAAACAGACCAATGGAAAGAAGACTACCGTTATTTAAAACAAGACGGCAAAGTGGTTTTCAAAAATGCTGTAACAGCGATGAGTAATACGTGTCAAGCTGTACTAGAACGAAATGACTTGACGATAGACAACGTACAATGGTTAGTGGCTCACCAAGCCAACAAACGCATTATCGATGCCGTAGGAAAAGAACTAGGGATCGAAGAACACAAAGCATTAAGCAATATTGCCTATGCGGGAAATACAATCGCAGCGACAATTCCCCTTTGCATTTGGGAATTTAAAGATCAACTCAAAAAAGGTGATCTACTGCTTTTAACCGCATTTGGTGCTGGATTTTCATGGGGTGCAAGTCTATTACAATGGAATATATAAAACAAAAAGAGGTCTCTAATAGAGACCTCTTTTCCTATAAAATATAAACGATAGGTTTCAGGTTAGATTGCACGCCAATTAAATCAAGTCCTCCGGAAAAGTAATATCCTTCTCTTTCAGATACTCAATAAGTCGTCCGTGCTTTGTTTGCAAATCAGAAGTACAATCACAGGCAATTGGACAAATCTCAAAGGGTGATATCTCTAAAATAGTAGCTATTTCATTGAGCACATCATTCTTTAATTTTGTCTTCCCACTCTCAATATCAGAATATGCTTTTTGAGAAATATTCAGCTTCATTGCCACATATTCTTGTGAAAAACCTAATTCTTTCCTTCTTGTTCGCATTTTTTCTGATTGAAATTTACATTTTTGTGTTGGTGTTTGCATAATAAACCTTGTAGTTTAATAAATTATCTTGCACAAAGGTAACACTTTATTATATTTTAGTTCCATTTTATTAAACTTTATCGTACCTTTGGTTAACATAAACAACAAAATCAATGTCAAGCTTAAAATGAATGATCTGAAATTGAAATTCAAAATTCATATACGCTTAACGAAAAACTGCTTTCCCCAAAAGCAGTTTTTTTTATGTGTTCACTTTTAAGATCTTGTTGTTCGAAATCGGACACTTACTTTTTGCCCTGTTTTTTTTAATATACTAAAATTCAGCGAATTAAAAAAATATAATTTTATTGGTACAGCTTTGGTTTGTTTTCTAGCAAATACAAACAATTCATGAAAACTAAACGAATCATTTTTATCTGTTTACTTTTTTCTTTCTTAAGTCAGGCCCAATCAAAGCTAACAGGATCTGTTTTCGATGCGAAACATCAACCCATCGACTATGCTGAAATCCTTTTATTCAACCAACAAGAAGATTTATTTTTACACACCTACACAGATGAAAAAGGCAGCTTTACCTTGGCTCCTATTCCTGCGGACACCTATGTTTTGCGAATTCTCAATGCAGGTATCCAGCAATATGAAGCAAATCTAACCCTCACTACTGATCGAAAACTGGACCCCATTGTTCTACAAGCAGATCAAATTTTAAACGAAATCGTCGTATCCACCAAACCCAAGCTAATAGAGCGCAAAATTGATCGCACCGTATTTCATATCGATCAGTCCGTACACGCCAACAACAGCAATGCGAAAGATGTTTTAAAACTAACCCCTGGCATAAAAGTAGACAAAGATCAAATTGCTTTAGTGGGAAAAAGCAGCATGCAAGTGATGATTAACGATAAAATGCTTCCTCTTACAGGAGAAGAGCTCATCGGCTATTTAAGCACGATTCCCTCTGAAAACATTCAAAAAATAGAAGTTATCACTACACCTCCTGCCAAATATGAGGCTAGCGGAAACAGTGGTCTAATCAATATCGTACTCAAACAAGCCAAACAAGATGCTTGGAATAATCAAGTAAGTGCAGGATTTGAAACGGCAGACAAAGCAACGTGGAAATTGAGCGATATCTTTAACTACAGCAAAAACAAAATATCACTTGCCGCATCCTTCAACGCAAGCAAAGGGTACAACCAAGAAATTGGAAAAATGGACCTATATTATCCATCTGAAACCTGGAAAACAATATACAGAGAAACCAAGCGAAACGAAGATTTAGCTGCTACCTTTCAATTGGATTATCAAGCCAATGCTAAAACAGGATTTGGCTTTCAGTACAGAGGGAGTAGCAACACACAAAAAACGGCAGACAAAAATCAATCCAATGTTTATAACCTTGTTGATAACTTAGTTAAAAACATCCATACAAAGGGAAAATCCAATCCAGATTTCAACAATCACGCGTTGAATATAAATTTCTCACATAAGTTTGATACAGTGGGCAATAAGTTAAATTTTAACATCGATTACTTTACCTTCACCACCAACAAAAACAGAGTTTTCAACACAAATACGATCCTTGTTGATAACCTTGTTAACAACGTACAAGATGCACAAACTGAAGGCGATCAAAAGATCGATAATTACAGTGCGAAAATAGACTTAGAACAGCCCTTGTCTTTCGTCCAGCTATCGTATGGTGCAAAAGTGAGTTTTGTACAAACCGTAAACAATGCCAATTCATTCAACGCAAACGAAAATGCGACAGCTTATGAGATGCTACAAGCCGACCATTTTGTGTACAAGGAAAACATACAAGCCGCTTATTTTAGCGCTACCAAAACCTTCACTAAGGAATGGGAAGCCCAGATTGGCTTACGTGTAGAGAGCACACAAACAACGGGTGAATCTGTAGCTACAGCAGAAAAGAAAAAAACAAATTACACAGAGCTTTTCCCTAGTCTCTATGTTAATTATAAGATGAATGATGACAATACCCTTTCTCTTACCGCAAATCGCCGAATTAATAGACCGAGCTTTTGGCAACTCAATCCATTTAGATGGTATGTAAACGAATACAACTATGTGACGGGAAACCCTGCTCTTAAACCGACTTTTACCCATGCAATAACAGCTAGTTATTCTTTTAGAAATAAGCTATTCCTCAATGCTTCCTATTCGAAAGCAACCGATATGTCGACACAATTTTCAACCATTGATACAGCAAATAACATTCAAATGTTGAAACACGACAATATCTTCGATGCAGAAAACTACAATTTAGGAATCACACACCTATTCGATGCTTGGCACTGGATCCATACTCAAAACACAATCAACGTGTTTTACAGCTCTTCTAAACTATTACAACCTATTAATTTAGAAACCAACAATGGAATGGGATATTATGTGAGCTCTAATACAACCTTGCAATTAAATAAACCTCAAACCTTGCAAGCACAGGTAGATTTTTGGTATCAATCAAAATTAAACAGTGGCAACTGGAAACTCAGACCAATGTACGCATTAAGTCTAGGTTTAAAATATGCGGTATTAGACAAAAGACTAAATTTATCTGCCTATATGAACGACGTCTTGAGAACTTCGCATTTACGTGCAGAAGCAACCTCAGATGGTGTAAAACAAGGATACAACATGTATAATGACAACCGCTACTTCAGCATGGGGTTGAGCTATAGCTTTGGAAATTCAAAAATTAAAGTGCGCGAACGTCAAGGAAGCAATAAAGACATTATCAACAGAAAATAAAAAATATGTTGATAACGTTGTTAATAACACAGGTAAACAACTGAGATATAACCGTTTTAAAACCCAAAACTAAAAAAGTTATAAACAAAGCTAAATAAGTCGTAACAAATTAATTAATATAGCTACTTATAAACATTAACCAAGTTATCAACCAAAAAAATAGACTTGTTAATAAACTTATCAACACTGTTGATAAGTCAGTTTAAATTCAATTACTATGAAAAAGAATCTGACTCTATTTATTGCCTTTTTCTGTGGCATAGCACTGCTACAGGCACAAAATAGCATAAAGGGAAAAGTACTCAACCAAGCCAAGGAACCTATTGATTTTGCAGAACTACATCTGTTAAAAGAGGCAGACGCTCAACTGGTACAACAAGGCTTTACCTCAGAACTGGGAGAATTCAAGCTAACGAATATTCCCTCCTCACAATACACCCTAACGATTTACTATCTAGGACAACAACTTTATACGCAAACTATTATGTTAGATCGCGATATAGATCTAGGAGAAATTATCACTGAATCTTCCACTGCTTTAGAAGAGATTGTTCTTCAAGCAGAAAAGAAACTCGTAGAACGCAAGGCAGATCGCTTGGTATTTAACACCTCAGCAAGTATTGCCTCACAAGGGATGGATGCGATCGAAGCGTTAAACAATACTCCTATGGTTAAGATTCAAAATGACAAAATTAGCCTTGTTGGAAAAAGTAGCGTTACGATCATGATCAACGATAAAATTGTACACCTTCAGGCAGAAGCATTAACGAATTACCTCAAAACACTTCGTTCGGATGACATTGAGAAAATTGAGGTTATCACCAATCCTCCTTCAAAATATGAAGCTAGTGGAAACAGCGGATTAATCAATATTGTTTTAAAACAAAACAAATCGCTTGGTTTATACGGATCTGTTAGCAGTTCTTACTCCTACAATAACCACAATTCTATTACGGGAAATGGGAGTATTAACTACCAAAACAAGAAGTGGAATTTCATGCTGAAAGCCAACAGTGGCGAGGGGCGATTTAGCAGTGTAAATTCGTATTCCTACGCCAATAAAGACCGCTTTTTAGATGCTTATGGAGATCCTACAGGAAGCTATAACTCGGCAGGAATAAACTTAACAACGAATTATCAGCTTTCAACTAATAGTATTGTTGGCGTAACGTACGACTTATCTAAATACAAAAACTCAACGCGAAATAACAACGAATCAAAGTATATTGCTTTACCGACTTATACACACGATTCTGTTATTAACTCCTTAACAAGAGTCAACAACAACAACCTGTATCAAACACTCAATACGTTTTACGATTACAATATCGATACATTGGGTAGTAAATTGTCACTAGGGGTAAACTATTTTTCGAATATTCCTGAAGGCACGACGAATATGGACGAACACAATTCGCCAAGCAATTTGACCCGATCAACTTATTTTACCAATGACTTAAACTATAAAGTATGGAGTGGTACTGCCGATCTTTCGTATAAATTATCGTGGGTAGATGTGGAATTTGGTGGTAAATACACCAATTATGACAACAGGTCTAAGGTACTTTACTACAACCGCTTTGACGACCAACTCATATACGATACAACGCGTAGCAATCGCTTTAATTATAAAGAAGACAACTATGCTGGTTATTTGAGTTTGAACAAACAACTCAACGACAAGTGGAATGTAAAAGGAGGCGTTCGCTTTGAACAAACAGAGGTAGAAGGACACTTACTTGAAACGAATGAAAAATTCACCAAATCGTACAACAAATGGTTTCCTTCTATATTTGTGGCTTATAACCCAAATGAAAAACACGCCTTTAGTTTTAATTATGCTAAGCGAATCAATCGCCCATATTCTGGCATTTTAAATCCGTTTCGCTATTATGCCAACAGCTATTCATACAACAGTGGAAACCCAGAACTAGATCCTTCTTTTACGGATAACTTTGAATTGAACTACTTATTTAATAGCGCGTTATCTGTTAGTTTCAATTACTATCATGTTTCCAATTCTTTTGATCAATATTCAACATTAGTTGACGACGTGTTTGTCAGCACGTATTACAATATGCTCAACAGTGATAACTATGGAATAACCGCTTCATACAGTGAGAAAATAACCGGATGGTGGCAAACAATTACAGGTACAGATTTGATTTATGGAAAGTCTTACTACAGGAATAACAAGTCAAATCAAATTCCGCAAAACGGGGTGTACTTTAGTTACTACTCTCAAAATACCTTTACCTTAAATCAAGCCAAAACGCTGAGTGTATTTTTAAACTGGTACCATCAGGTTCCCCATAAAGAAGACAATACTAAATACGGGAAATACCAAGCCTTATCAACTGGCCTAAAAGTAAATATGCTCGATAGAAAATTAAACGTAAACCTATCTGTGTATGACATTTTCAATACAGGAAAATCTAGTGGAACCAGTTATTTTCAAGACAATATCCAATCGTTTAGCAATACGTGGAACAGCAGAAGTTTAAGCATTGGAGCAACGTATACTTTTGGAGATAGCACGAACAAAAAGAGCATTAAAGAGGCAACGTTTAGCGACAAAAGTAGAAGTAGCAAATAGAATAAAAGAGAGGAATATCTATTTCTCTTGTTAAAGAAAACTTTAACAAAAAAAACAATACTATAGTTGTAACAAATCAAATATACAACCTACTAATACTTAGTATTGCAAACAATCTAAGATTGATTTTGCAAAAAACAAAAAATAAATCCTTTGAAAAGTCTGTTTACCTTATACTCTTCTTCACCGAAAAAATATAAGTTTAGACACTTTTATATAAAGTGGAGTGATGACCCATTTTAATTGATTAGTTAGTTGAACGTCCTTTGTACACCCTACAAGGGACGTTTTTTTTTACAACCAATGGTGCTCTTGTTTGACAGTTGGTTCTTCAAGCTGATTCACGATAGCCGTTATTCTCGCTTGAAGAAGTTCTTTTCGCCCTTCAGGTGTTCTAGTATAAACAATTCTGTTACGCCCTACTTTATACGTCCATTGTTGGGCGAAATAGTTGACGCGTTCTCTATTGACTCCAAGGCAATCTGGCACAGCGTGAAAATCTGTTTCACTATCTTGAATAGGCAGTAGTGTTTTGCGTTCCAATACATAGCGCGGATTTTCTATGGGCGATAAAAGTTCTTTCATACAAGAAGCAAAAACGTGACTTTCTCTTAGGGTAGCTCCCTCTAAAGAACAGAACACTCCTCCTCCCAATTCCTTTTCCGTTACTACTTGAATATGTTCTCGAGCGGTAGAAATTAAATTAAAATGACACAACGTATTACACAAAGCCTCTCCTATTTGCTGTACATCCTTGCGAATATCGCCAAATTTCTGATACATTTTAAAGTACTTCCATCCCTTCCAACCGAAGCGCAATCCCAATCCCAATACAAAAGTCTGAAAAAACCAATACCCAAAAGACCACAAGCTCAACCCGTGTAATAAGATTCCTCTTCCCAATCCAACAACCTGATAGGTGACGAAAAAAATTGCAGAACAAAGCAGCGTAAACAAGGCGGATACAAGGGTTTTATTGGTATAAAATCGCTTGGCTTGTGTAGCATCTCTTCTTTCATTAGGTGAAGAGAACAACACTTTAACTCCCTCTGTTAAATGCGTTCCTTGTTGGATGGCTGCTAACCACTTATCCTTTAACTCATTTCTGCGTTGGGCTAATTGCAGCGTTTTTGTATTTTGTGCCTCTACATATGCAGGATCAAATTTACTTCTTGCTTTCAACTCTCCTAACCGCTCTATCCCATTGGAAATGAATACATTTTCCGGAAGATCATCTGTTGAAATACCCACAAAAGTTTGAAAACGCCTGTGAATAATTTCCCAATCCTTTCCTCCTTCTTTTGCATATTCATCAATACAAGCCAAATGCCAAATATTTGCTGTCTTTTCTGGATCCAAGGGATTAATTCGAAAAGCACGTCCTCTCACCTGATTTGATGTAATGAAAGCTCCAATTGAGCTCGCCATCACTAGTGAATTAATCGCAGGCGCATCCCATCCTTCACCCAACAAAGATTTTGTTCCTATCAACACTTTAATAGCGCCTTCTTCCACTAATTGCGTCATCCAATGAACAATTTTACCTCTTTGTCTTGCAGTCAACTGAAGCGAAACATACGAAGAATCATAAACTACAGGAGTATAAGCTACTACTCCCTCTTTTTCCGTTGCTTTCTCTTGTAAACGATCGAGACAAGCAGCGGGTAAAATCACGATAGACCCCGTCAATACAGCCATGGTACAAGCAGCGTTTTGCTGACGTCTAAGCGTCTCAAAAATAGACATTACCCCTAATTTTCCTAAAACAGCAGGAGGTTGTCCAGTTGTACTGTAATACTCTTTGCGGATATAATCTGTTAAGATTGCCATACGCAAAGTATCCCCTAGCGTAGCATATTCAAAATCGAGAATTTTCCCAATACTCTCTAACTTGCTCAAACTCGACAGCAACAGATCATCCCCTTTGCTATCGTGAACCAATTGAACCTGTCGATAAGCAACTAACCCCTTGCTTTTTAACGCTCTGATCAACGCCCCTTTCATAGTTGCATAAGCGGGAATCTCTTGAAATAAATCTTCTCCTTGAAAGCAATAAAAATTGAGCACCTTTTCAAACCAAACCAAATCCAATGACGGAATCTCGTCTTGAGACAACCCCAAAACTTTGAGGTGAGTTTTATTCACTTGTTGTTCACTATCCTTTAGATAAACCAAACAAGCTACATACGTTGTCAGATTTTCGTAAATCCAATCCAAGTGTTCGAGGGGCTGGTTAAAAAGAGGTAATTGCTTGAGGTTATCAACCAATAGAGGATGAGACTTATAGGTTGTATAGCAATCATACACATTAGTTTTATGCGCTAATATTTTTTCTCTTTCTTCTGCTAAAGGGGTACAATAATAGATAAAATCTTGATGCGGACATAAATCGCCTACTTCCAACAAAGTTGGTACAGCAATTTCTTCATCTACAGGACCTGCCAATTCCATATAGCGTTGCCATTCAAAACTAGTGGCTCCATAGGGAGGAGTTGCCGTTAGTCCGACAATAGTAGGTTTGAGCTTGTTATCTAGCAGATCCAAGGCTTTCCACCACTCTTTTCTAAGGTGATGGACCTCATCAACCAACAGAGTCTGTACCCCCACCCGTTGCAGTTTCTTGATAACCTCATCCGCATACACATTGGTATACACTGTATTCTCTTCCAAGGACGCATCCTCGTCTACTTCTTCTTCTCTTAGATAATTAAAGGCCGCATGCAATCCTTGGTAGGTAGAAACCGTCAAAAACTTGGGTTCTGTTAACTGCGTGGATATCCAATCAGGCACCTCATCTACTTGTAAAAAAAGAGAACAAAAGCGATCGATCCATTGATTCTTTACCGCTAACGTTGGTGCTAAAATTAAAGTCGGCTGATTTAAACGCAAAATCACTTCTAATCCCAAAACTGTTTTACCTGATCCAGGGGGGGCAACTAAGTGCAATTTATCATCATTCAAATGAATGTCTAATTGATCTAAAACCTTTTTTTGATAAGCGCGCCATGGATATTTAAAAGCTATGGGAGTGGGAAACTGTTTCAATATAGTCGATATTTCTCCTTTAAAAGTAAGCAAGCTTTTTTAAGAAACAAAGCCTTTTAAATGTTTGTTACTAACACAGTGTAAAGTCATATTTTTTTCATTATTTTGTAGAACTATCAATATTTGAAACGACTAAACTGGCTTTCCAATACTCAAAATGACGACAAAAATTCAATTTAAATTAAGTAACGATGTTCTTCTTACTGTTATTCAGATGGTTGAAAAAACCGATGACTATGTTGTACAATCGATAAAAGACGCTTTATTGGTTAGTATAAAAGAAGACCTACTTGCTAAACTGGAGGACAAAGCCAAGAATATTCAGAAACAGGTATCCATTTTAGATCACAATAAAAAGCATGCGATCGTTTTAAAGTACCATGAAGCGTATACAATGTACAAACTTTTGGAATTAGTATACGAGAAAGAAACTTTTGCAGACCATCCTCATATCAAAAAGATCAAGCGTCTTTTAGTTGATCTTGAAAACAAAGTTGAAAGCTTTACGACAGAGAATAAAACAGCGGATATAGCAGAAGCTGATTCTCCGGATCACGTGAATTTTCCAAGCTTAGGTGTCAACGAAATCATTATTGAAGAAGCTACTATTTTAGAAGGAGAGAGTTGTGAAGACCTACAGGACGACAACAATCCCGTACTTGATTCCACCATTGATGTCAATGAAATTGTCGTACACAATTATTCTATTTTTGATCTCTTGGAAGAAACTCCTCCTACAGATGCAACCCTAGAAGAAACGGAAAGCAATGAAATTGAAGGAAAGGACGAATCAATTACAGTCCTTGAAACGGTAGTACATAAAGCCGAGGAAACCGTTGTTGCAGCAGATCCCGCTGTGGAAGAAGAACTAGCATCTCCTCAAGAGGAAACGCCAACAGAAGAACTCCCTACTTTAACAGCGAAGAGTGAAACGCTAACAACAGGAAGAGAGGAATCCATTTTGGAAGAAGAAACAAAGACAGAACTACAAGAAGAAGCTGTTGCTACTCCTTCTTGGGCACAACAAGTTGCACCCCCTGTTTTTGATGGCATTGTAACCAAAACTTCCATTTGCATTGAATCGGAAGATCCTTTCTCCTCAGATTGCCCGACAAAAGAAGGAGAAGAAGAAACACTGAATCTCTTTGAAGAAGAAACACTTACACCCGTTCAATCACAAGATGATAAAGGGGAAAAAGAGGTTAAAAAGGAAAAAAAGAAACCCGTGAAAGACAACAGCCAACAAGGGCAAATCAGTCTTTTTTAAGAACAATACAAAGCTATTCGATCTCGAATAGCTTTTTTTATTATCTTTGCGTCAGTAGTAACGAATAAACAATCAAATGAAAATATAAATAAGTACATCGTTTTAACAATACAGGTTATAAACAACTTGTAGGAGCAAAATGTTTGATCGGCATCTATCTTCTAGATTCCTAATACTTATTTATTTATGTGATTTTCACTCTAATACCGTGAGTAGTGGTATACGGGCCACAAATTTTTTATACTCATCTATTTTATTTTGATTCTTATGTCTATCGTTATAAAAAACCTATCCTACGAACATTCGGATAAAACCCCCTTATTTCAAGAAGTTAATCTCGTCCTTAACAAAGGAGAGAAAGCCAATTTAATCGGTGCCAACGGCACAGGAAAAAGCACGTTGTTAAAACTCATTGCCACCACACCTCTAGCTGCTATTCAGTTGGATGGAACGGCTTACTATTTACCGCAAATCAACAGCAACCACCTTTCAGGTCAGACGATCCAACAAGCCTTGCAAACGGACAAGAAGGTACAGGCTTTACATCGAATTTTACAGGGATCAATCGACGAACAAGACTATGTCGATCTAGATGATGATTGGCAAATTGAGGAAAATATAGCACAAGCCCTGCAATACTGGCAGTTGGAGGGAAAAGACTTAAACCTACCGATGGACCAACTCAGTGGTGGACAACAAATGCGCGTTTATTTTGCCTCTATCCACATTCATCACCCCGATATTCTCCTATTGGATGAACCTACCAATCACATTGATCAAGCAACCAGACAATTGTTCTTTCACTTCTTAGATCAATACAAAGGAACCGTACTTTTAGTAAGCCACGATATTGAATTACTCAACCGTCAAGCACTAACGTTTGAAATTACGACCAAAGGCATCCAACAGTACAAGGGAAATTACGATTTTTACAAAGTGCAAAAACAAGAGGAGTTAGGCACGCTTCAGCATCGCATAGATGCGCTGTCAAAAGACATGCGTCAAGTCAAAGTGGAGCAACAAAAGCTGATGCAAAAGCAACAAAAAGCAATTGGACAAAATAAACGTGCAGAACAAAAAGGCGGTTTACCAAAAATTGTCGTGAACATGCTTAAAAATGCAGCAGAAAACAGCAGTGCGAAGAGCACGGAAGTTCAAGCCGAAAAACAACAAAAGCTACAAGGAGAATTATGGGAGTTAAAAGATCAACTTGAACAGCTCAAACCATTTCACTTATCTTTCAACAACTCTGATCTCCACGTTAATAAAGTGCTCTTTCAGCTCAAAGACGTCAATTATCAATACGCGAATGAAGTAGCTGAAATTTGGTCAACGCCTATGAAGTTTGAAGTTAGAAGCGGTGATCGCCTATTAATCGAAGGTTTAAACGGTTCTGGTAAATCAACCTTATTGCATTTACTTGTAGGGAAAATACAACCAACCAAGGGAACGATTGATCGAATGACGAGTCGAATAGCCTATTTGGATCAGTTTTATTCACTCTTAGATCACAGTAAAACCCTGCTCGAACAAGCTGCGAATTTCAATCACAACTTACTCGATGAGGCTAGTTTAAAAAACACCTTATTTCAATATGGCTTTCGACCAGAAATTTGGAACAAACCAGTCGCACAATTGAGTGGCGGAGAATGCTTGCGCTTAACGATTTGTTGTCTGAATCTCTCTTTAGACTCCTTGGATGTTTTAGTGCTGGATGAGCCGAGTAATAACCTTGATATTTTTGGTTTAGAAAGCTTATATCAAGCCTTAAAAGACTATCAGGGAACTATTATATTAGTCTCTCACGACGTAAACTTGCGTGAGGTTATTCAACCTAATCGCACGATTTTACTGGAAGAAGGAGGGAATTCATAACATCGGTGGTTGGTTGTTGACGACCAACAGCTACGGATTAGACACTATACTAAAAAAGGGAAGCGTTTTAATGCTTCCCTTTTTTAGTATAGTGTCTATTATCCTTTACAACCCTGCAATTTCCGTTGTGTAATTTGTATTCATATTACGTGCATCAAAGCGTTCTGCGAATGCTTGAGCTTGTTGTTTGAAATACGCGTATAAATCTTCTAAATCGTATATCCCACTTTCTTTGTAATACTCCAATTGCGTAGATAGCTGTAATTCTCTTTTTCCACCTTGTTTCATAATCGGCAACATATAACGCGCAAAGTTATAACGGTGAATATCCTCTGCTTCAATGTCCCATGCTGCAATACGCTCAAAGAACGACCACGTTTCAGGATGGTTGACTGCATTCATATACGACATCAATAAACCCATAGAATACCCCACGGAGCTATCATATTGATCATGGGCCTCATATTCTTCAATTGCTTTATCGAAGTACTTCGCTGCCCCTTCCATATCTCCCGCTTTCCACGAGTAATACGTCAAGCTGCAAAATGTCTGAAAAGGCATTGAATAGCACGTTAATTTTTTATGAATTAAATCTTGCGCTTTCACGATAGCATCATCTAACTTATTCTGAAACAAAAGCAATTCTACTTCTGTATCCAATTCACAAGCAGGACAATTGGTCATATCATCTACAAGTTCTGCATTGGCTGCATCAATGTATTTTTTCGCTAAATCGTAATCGCGTAAATGGAAGGCCAACCCTGTCATCACGTTGTGATACGCACGGGTACTGAATCCATTTTTCACTAATCTGCGTTTTAAATCTTCTCCAATTTTCTCAATTTCATCCATCGGAATTACTGCACTGCGATAAGCGGAGCAAAACATCCACTTGTATTCCCATAAGAATTCAGACTCGTCGAAGTAATCTTCGTTTGCATCGCTGGTATGTAAGATCCATGCAAAAGCAGGAAAACTCTCATTACAACGAGAGGTATTGCGTTCTTGGCGGATTAAATCCAAGCGCAAATCAAATCCCCAATCAATATCGTTGTGTTGATCTGCTAATTGAATCGCTTCTTTCAGGGCGATTATTTTATCTTCTAAACTTTTAAGTCCCTCTACTTTTAGTAAGATCTTTTGGATTTCTAAATTGTAATTCATAGCATTTTTTTTCTTTTATTCTCCTCTTCCATTCGGGTTAAATCATCTTGTGCAAAGGTATTACCATTGCGCAAATCAAATCGTTTGGCCCAATCATAAGCGCTTTTCCTATAGGCAAGAGCTAATACCTTGAGGTCATAAAAACCACTTTCCTGATAGAAAGGAACAGAAGGAGATAGGGTTAATTGTTTTTTCTCTTCTTGATCTAAGACGAACATCATATGACGGCTTAACATCAGTTTTAAGTCATCTTCTGCGTCAATATCCCAGCCTGCGACGATTTCGTAATATCCCCAACGATCCTCATCCTCTATTAAATGCAAGGCATAGATTAAACGTGTCAATCCGTAGAGGAGTGAACTATTGACTTCAGGTAATTTTACAAACTCTTCTTTGGCTTTATCGATGTAAATGCGCGCGCGTTCATCACCATAGCGCATCATAAAATACCCCATGGAGATATAGGTTTCGAAAGGCAAGGAGAAATCGCGGATCTTTTTATATTCCATTTGATGCATGAGCGCAATGGCTTGGTCAAAATGGCCTAATCGGGCGGCGCTTTCTATTTCATTGTCATAGGCCATCGCTTCACTACAATCTTCACTCAGTGCTTCTTCCCTAGCTTTCGCTACATATGCTGCACCTAGGTTGTAATCCCCTAGATGTTGAGCAAACCCCGCCATCGTATAATAAAAACTGCGTTTAGAGACCTTGAATTGTTCTAATTTCTCTTCCAAATCCGCTGCAATAGCGTGAACTTGATCCAGAGAAATAGCCACATTGCCATAAGCAGAACAAATCATCCATTCGTATTCTTCCAAAAACTCCACTTCAGACAACAAATCAGGATGCAAACGCGCTTGTTCTAATAGCCAAGCAAAAGCCAAAGGACTTTCAATACAAGCAGAAGAACAGCGTTCTTCGCGAATCAACATGATTCGCAAATCAATTCCCCAATTGATATCTCCGTGTTTATCAGCCAGGTGAATGGCCTGTTTCAACAAAGCAATACAGTCTTTTGAATCTTGAACATACTCCTGAATTTGCAAGAGTATTTTTTGTATCTCTAAACGATAGAACATCTTAGAACTCTGGTAAAAAGTTAGTCATTCCCAAAATAACAAATTGATAAAGGGCATGATTAAAAATATCCATTTCTTGTTTGTTGATGGTATATCCACCTAACATCAAAGCCTGTACATACAATACATTGATCAACGCTTCAAATAACTCAGGATCTTTAATAACCAACAATTTAGCGACTAAATCATTTTGTTGATTAAAACACAACGTTGGCAAAACCTCTTCCTGTTTTTTAAAATGTCCTAATGCTGCTGCGAATGGATTCGAACTTTGAGATAGATTTTGCATACTCTTGCTGTTCAATGCTTCTTCGTTGGCAATGTAAATTGCCGTAGTATCCTGAGGTTCAAATCGCTTTACCTCTGCTTTGCAATAGTGTTGTTTTAAAATTTTATTGGCTTTCTCAAGAAATAGATCGATACTATCATCGGTAATTGAAGCCGCTTCAAAACTATCCAATACGTCATTGGGTTTGATCAATTCAATTTTCAAAGCAGGATTACTCGCTTTTATTTTTTGAATCAAATCTGCTTCATAACTATACGCAGCATTAATCACCAATTTCTTTTGCGATCCTGCAATACGTCTAATTTGTCTAAAATCATCAAGTGAAGGCGTGTAGTAAATCGCGCCGTAATTCACTCGAATATCCCTAAACAATAGCATACCTTGATTCGTTTCAAAAGGCAGATAGTCTTCAAATAATTTTAATATTTCATTATCTGATGCTGCTAAAGATTTAATAAACAAATGGTGAATAGAAATGATGTGTTCTAATTTATCGAGATCCGAAACCGATAAGAGTTTCAGGTAGTCTTTAAAACACGTCGTTAATTCTTTTTTCGCATCAGTCAACAGAGCGTTATTCATCAAGGATTCACGCGATGCTGTTGGTTGCAATCCATTCGAATTGATAATACAACGAACGAAAGAAGTCCATTCGGGTAATAAATTTGTCGCTTGATCACATAAATACATGCGTTTCAAGAATATTTTATGTTCTTTGGAAGTCGATGCATTTACTTTATTTGGGATCACAAAAGCAACCCCTTGAATATCCCCTGCTTCAGAAGAGATTGGGAATACATCTAAGAACTTCGTTTTAAACACATCCTTTCCGTAGGCTAATAAGGCTTCCTTACTTGCATTAGGATCTAACCAAATGGGATTTCCATCAGATACAATTTCCTCTTCCCCTTGTTCAATAAACTTAATTTCGATGGGCAATGCACTTCCGTAGAAGAGTACATTTTGCTTTACGTCCTCTTTTTTGAAAAGCGATCTCCAATTCTTTTTAGCTTGTAGAATAACGCGAGTTC
The DNA here is from genome assembly GCF_050522425.1 of Myroides sp. C6-3. Classification (NCBI taxonomy): domain Bacteria; kingdom Pseudomonadati; phylum Bacteroidota; class Flavobacteriia; order Flavobacteriales; family Flavobacteriaceae; genus Myroides; species Myroides sp. C6-3. The sequence continues at coordinate 30,466 of NZ_JBMVQP010000024.1, forward strand.
CAACCTCTGGAAGTAGATCAATCATTTCGACTTCATAGGTTCCGTCAGCACGTCCTGTCCAACGCACAGATTCCTCTTTGTACAAAGAGCGCGATTCCACAACAATTTCTTCTGAAACCACCAAACAAGATAGCAAACCGATTCCAAAACGACCAATTAGATCTTTTTCCGCCAATTCCCCGCGCTTCGAACTTTGTCCAATTACGGATAAGAACTGATGCATATCATCTAGGGTTAACCCCACGCCATTATCTTGAAAAATCAACTGATCTTTATCAAAAAACAAGGTTATTTTACCCTGAAAACGCTCATCAATTCCCTTTCTTACGGTAACAGCATCCACCCCATTTTGGAGTAATTCTCGAATGAAGACCGTTGGTGAGCTATAAATATGCTCACTCAACAGCTCTATCATTCCCTTCATATTCACTTGGAACTGATAATTCTTTTTATTGTCCATTATCTTCTTCTTTTTCTTGGGCCTCCAACAATTTTTTGTGCGTCTTCATTTCCATTTTCTGCCGCTTGTTGGTACCAATGTAAAGCAGTTTCATCGTTTTGCTCCACACCTTCTCCTTTTAAATAACAATTACCTAATTCATATTGCGCCATATCAAATCCGTTATTCGCCGCTTTTTCTAGGTAACTTACTCCTTCAACCGCTTCTTGTGCAACCCCCTCACCTTTCACCAACATCACTCCCACATAAGAAGACGCTTCTAAGTGACCGCGATCTGCAACAGCTCTTAGATAGTACATCGCTTCTACATAATCTTTTTCTGTACCGATGGCGTAATAGTAGCACATTCCCAAGCGGAAATAAGCAGCATCGTATCCGCGTTCTACGGCAATTTTATAGTAATGGAACGCTTTTTTATCGTCGCGTTCAACTCCAATAGCAAATTGATAACAAATTCCCAATCCTTCTGAAACGTAGCCTTGTTGTTGTGCTTCTTCATAGTAAGGGAAAGCTAAATCATACGGCTGATCTTCCTCATATCCATACAAATAGAAATCACCTAAAGTAAGCATCGCCAAAGCCGATCCGTTGTCTTTTGCTTTTTCTAACCAATACTTTGCGAGGTCTAGATCTTTCTCTATTCCGTAAGCATAGAGGTAATAAGTACCTAATTTATATTGTGCATAACCAAAGCCAATTTCAGCAGCAGCAGTCATGTATTCCACCGCTTTTTCAGGGTTTTCCTCTATTCCTCCTGCTCCTTCTTCATATGCTAAAGCTAAGTCTACATTCGCATCGTTATACCCGTATCCCAATGCCTTTTCAAACAATTCAAAGGCTAAAGCGCGATTTTCTTCTCCACCAATACCATAGCGATTGCAACGTGCAAATTGATAGATTCCCTCTGCTAGATCAGCATTTGCTGCCATTTCAAAATACGCTCTCGCTTTTTCTGCATCTACTTCCCCTAACAAGCCATCTTCGTATAAGTATCCTACACGTACAGCAGCAAAAGGATAGTTGTTCTCTATTGCTTCTAAGTAATACTGCTCTGCTTTTACAGGATCAGCTTCTAAGCCGTATCCGCGTTCGAGCATCATCGCCAACTCTACCTTACAGTAGTTCGAATTGTACAATTCCAATCCTTTCTCATAGTAAGCAATAGCTTTATCTAAGTCGGGATTTTCATGATAACGGTAGTATCTTCCAGCATATTCAATTCCCAATCCACTGTTTCGTTCAGCAGCTAATTCATAAAATTCGATACACTTGTTGTACTCGTCTTCCGTTCCAAATTCACCAAATTGATACCCATATCCCAAGCGATAAGGAGCGTAATCATCTCCTAATTCCATCGCTTCAACTAAAAGCGCATGAGCTTCTACTGGATTTTGTTCAATTTCTTGATGCTCTAATAGCGCCACTGCTTTTTCATTCATCGCACGTGTCGATTTTCCTTCAATTGCACGATCAAGATAGGTGATTGCTTTCGCTATATTTTTGTAATCGCTGTGATATAAGTACAGGATTGCCAATTCCAATAGTGCTTCATTAGAGCAATATAACGCTGCTTTTTCTAAAGTTCGGATGGCTTTTTCGAATTGGGGTTCACTTTGATCTGCCGGATACAGATAATAATAGCCTTGAACGAAACCAGCATAAGCGATTCCGTGCGCAAAGCCCATTTGCAAATAAGGAACTCCTTGCTCAATTTCATACCCTAGTGGAGCAAAACGCGTATTGCAAATCATCAACCCCATCATATAATTACAGTAACCACTGTTGTTGTTGATTCCTTCTAAAAAAGTTTCTGCTGCTTTTTCATCCTCACCTTCTCTCAAGTAATAATCAGCTAGAACGTATAACCCTCGTTTTTCTACGTGAATTAAATCGTGATATTTGTCTAAGACGGCCTTTCCTTCTTCCGCAGATTCACAAGCGCGAAATTCAATATTCAAGGCAAATAAAGGTGCTACGCGATTATTTGGCGCATAGGAAGAGCGGATAAACTCCAATCCCTTCTCTTGATCTTGTTCATACCCTTGACTGCCATAATATAAATTGTATCCAACAAATGCCTTAGCTGTAGGATCTCCTGCATCATAGCCTTGCTTTAAAAAAGCTGTTGCCTTCTCCTCATCCTTAAACTCATAACGCGCATTCATATACAATTCATGCATAAAGGTATAAGCCTTTGCATACCCTTTATCAATAAAAAGCTGATTTAATAAAACAACATCGTCAAACCATAACGCATAATCTTTATCATTCAAATAAAAACTACTTCGTTCACGATTTGATTCCTCATTAATTTGTTCGTATAACTGTTGAAATACTGTCCCTTCTTTTCCCGTTTGTAAGGCTAACATACAAAGTGCATGTGCCTTAAACCATCGTATTGGATCTGCGTAATCATTTGCTTCAACATACGCTTGTGCAGCTCCGCTCAAGCTTTCTTGTCCGTTTGCAAATTCGCTAATGTAGCTTAAGTATCTTACATTAAACTCGCCCATAATTTTTTCTTTTTCTATTAAAACAATTTTTTTATTGTGTTGGATTTTGTCCAAGCAAACACAAATTTAAGAAACGCTATTGATATAATTTGTTAATTATAAAAAAGTGTACCCTTGAAAAATAAAAATCCCCATTTATAGGGAATATAAAAAAGGAGGAAAACCGCGCAACAGTATAGGATATAATGCTTTAGCGATAAAAAAAAAGAAGTTAATCGTGTAAATATTTTTTATTCACACGCGTTGAAGCGATATAAGAAGCGATAAAGCCCAAAATAAAGATAGAGCCAAACACAACAAATACATCGCTGATATTAAACTCTACGGGGTAAGGAAATCCAGGACGAATGAGAATAACACCCCAATATTCCTGAATCAGGATACAGATCATCCCCAAGACAATCCCAACAAGACCACCAACTGTACTAATAATCATTCCCTGTAACAAGAAAATGCGTTTGAGCTGTTTTAAAGATACCCCCAAATCATTTAGGGTTTTAATATTCATCTTCTTTTCGAGGATAATCATCAATAAGGCCCCAACTAAGTTAAACAGCGCAATAATCACCACTAATAAAAAGATAAAATACACCACGGCGTTTTCGGTATTCAACATGCGATATAAACTATCATTCATTTGAATTCGATTTTTTAAAACAACCGTATCACCGAGTACTTCTTGAATAAAAGAAACCGCTTGTTTTTCACTCACATCCTTGTTCAGTGCAAATTCTAAATTAGTGTATTCCTTTTCGGATAGACTGAGTAAGTGCTGAGCTAGATCAACATTACAGAATACGTATTTACTATCAACATCCTCATTTCGAGAGGAATAAATCCCAACAGGATGCAAGTATGTGCGTATAAAAGCATCTTCTGGGTTACTGACAACGCCTTCTCCTGGTCTTATAGACAACGCTTGAAGACTGTGTTCAATATCAAATAACCCCATAGATAAAAGATAAGCCATCCCCATTCCGGCGACAACCTCATCTGAATCGGGAGCAATCCACTGTCCCAATTCTACTTTTTCGGGAAACTGACTCACTTTTGAAAAATCGTCATCTACCCCTTTAAGTATAGCAACGGTTTGCTTTTCATTATAAGTAAAAAGCAAACGGTCTTCTACTACACGAGCAACTCCCGAAAACAATTGGGATTGCTTTATTTTTTCATATTGTGCATCCGATACAACAAACGTTTTTCCCTGCTTACTAAACGCTTTTAAGGCGGGATCAAGCTCGTTTGTAAAGGACAAACTAAAGGAGCGAAGACCACTAAACACAGCTAACACAATTAACATCGCCATAGCACTTACAACAATACCTATAGAGGCAATTGCTGTAATGACGTTAATTGCTTTGCTCTTGCTCTTACTAAAAGCGTAGCGTTTGGCTATGTAAAAGGCTATCTTCACTCGTTTATTTTTTCTTTCTCTTCGCTAATAAATCAGGGTTAGCAATTGGATTTTCATCCCCTTTTAGTGCTTTGTCAATTTGGTCGATATACTCCAAACTATCGTCTACGTAGAACATCAAGTCTGGCACCTTACGCATTTGATTTTTTACACGTTGCGATAAGTCGTGCTTAATGAGTGGCGCGTTCGACTGAATAGCCTTCAATAATTCTCCCCCACGTTCAGCAGGAAAGATACTCAAAAACACTTTTGCGATTGATAAATCTGAGGTAATGTGTACTTTAGAAACTGAAATAATCAAATTGCTTATTCCGTTCTTGCGCACTTCTCCTTGTAATATATCTACGAGGTCACTTTGCAGAAGCGCACCCATCTTCTTTTGTCTATTTGTCTCCATGCTGCAAAAATACAATTTTTTGGATAGCAATTTTTTTATATTTTAGGAAGAATATAGATCCCTGGTTAACAAGCCTTCTACAGCTGAAAAAGGAAGAGTTTTCAAAGCCATTTAATTCGGTTATCCCACCTCCTTTCCGCATTTGTAAATCGATCAAAATAAGAGCGAAAGTTAAAAAGAGACTGAGAACGAAAAAGTTATCAATTATCGGTTAGGGGTTAGGAATTGAGATAGGGTAAAATATTCATTTTTTGATTTTATTTCTTGCAAAAACCAATAATACGCTGTAATATTGCATCCGCTAATCGTCAATTTGACTGGTCCTATAACTCAGCTGGTTAGAGTAGCTGACTCATAATCAGCAAGTCCCTGGTTCGAGCCCAGGTGGGACCACAATCAAAATTTACAGTCAAATCGACCGGTCCTATAACTCAGCTGGTTAGAGTAGCTGACTCATAATCAGCAAGTCCCTGGTTCGAGCCCAGGTGGGACCACAATCAAAATTTACAGTCAAATCGACCGGTCCTATAACTCAGCTGGTTAGAGTAGCTGACTCATAATCAGCAAGTCCCTGGTTCGAGCCCAGGTGGGACCACAAAAGAACCCCTCATTACCTTGGTAATGAGGGGTTTATTTTTTTTAGGGGGGTTGATTAGGGGACATACTACCTATCTTTTACTATGCTTCTTTTTCATTTGCTTAGAAGATTTCTGCAGATATCTTTGATTTTGCATACCAATCATCAACAATCCATCAATCTTTTGCTTCTCACTATCGTTCTGCTCATAAATACGTAGATACGAAATCACAAGTTTTCTAAGAATTCTATAACCTAAAGAATACCTACCAAAATCTTTAATTAATATATCTATTTGTTTAATAGGTACAGTTGGGGTATACTCCAAATAATTACCTAAAAATAATAATTCACCATACTGAGTAGTTTTCTCTGCTTTAATAGTCTCGAAAGCAGGCTCTAACTCTTTTGTCGCAATAGAATAACAAATTTTTGAAATAATTGAAGAACTAGTCAAGTATATTAAGTTAAATAGTATCTTTTGAGCTATGTGATTTCTATCATATACAGAAAGATGATTATTTACATCTATTACATCTAAGATCTTTTGTTCAAAGTTATTCTTATCCTCAAAAATAAGATCATGGATAGCTGAGATATTTCGATTACCAAGATTATAAATAGTCTTAATCATACGAACCTTATCATCTTGTCTAAAAGAAGCATATCTATGCTTTAATATATTACCTAAAATTTCAATAATTTTAAAAGATTTATTAACGTTAGATATAAATCCTATAGAATCAAAAACCTCATTTTTAGAACCTTTGATCTCTTTAACATTATCAGTAGTAGAAGTCAATTGCTCAATTTTTTCATTTAGATTTCTATAATTATTATCCTTAAAATCTATAATTGTATTTTCTTTAAAAATCTCATCTGCACTTTCTAATATAAAATCTATAATTTTCTTAGATTTATTATGATGAGTTAGAAATAGAATAATATTAGCGGCCTCAGACTCATAGAGTTTTCCTGTTAAAATTTTAACTTCAGAATCTATATCAATTTCTTGATTATCAAAAGTATATACTTTACTTTCAAAATTATCCGAGAAATATTTTCCCAGAAAATAAAAATACAGGTATTGATACTTTAACTTAAAAAAACTATTCTCTTTAACTAAAATCTCTGTTTCTAAAAGAAAATTAATTGCTGTAGTAAAACTCAATTCAACCCCATAAACTTTTTTATATTCTATATGAAACTTCATTATTTCATCCTCAGTTATTAATTGGTTCTTATTTACAAAATACAAATAACCACAGAATTCACTTAAATAAGAATAGTACTTATCTATCTCTTTTGTTCCTCCTTTTTGATTCATAGATGTTTTAATAAGAACATCGTAATAATGACCGATAGTTCCTTCTTTCAACTCATGAGTTATTGAAAGTTCATTTGCCTGTAGAATTGTTAATATAAACAATGGATAACTAGGAACTAGATTTTTACCTAAAATAGAGTTTACAAGTTTTATAGCGGAATAAACAGCTGACTTATAATTCTCCCCTGTAATAAGATCCTTAGTTAAATCATACCATTTTAATATAAGCTGTTTTCGCTTATTGTCATCTAACGAAAGAATTTTATAAACTGACAAATCTATCAACTGGTTAATAAATAACTCTTGAAAAGTAACAAGTTCATCCCAAACTATACAGTAATTATATCTACTAAATAACTCATTAAACTCTTTACTATGAGATGTTACAAGTGCTTCATTTTTATATAGATTATCTATGATAAGATAAATCTTATAAGTATCAAAAACTTCATAGAATTCACAATCATATTGATTACGATATTGACGCTCAATAAACTGTTGCAGGCTTTCTTTTTTTGTTAATTCTTCAAAATCCAAATAAACAACACAATTATCTTTAATTTTATTAATGCGTTTATAAATAACCTTACATAGAGTAGTTTTACCTGATAAATCCTCTCCTATAAGACACATATTATGACTATTAAAACCATAATCGTTTAGAACAATATCAAAATCCATTTGAACACTTTGATTTTGTTCTTCATCTTGCAATCCAATTTTCTCAATATTTGGAACGACAAACAAATCTTCTAGATTTATTCTAGTAGACGATTGATTAGTAAAATTAGCGCCTATATCATTTAAAAAGTCTTTAAAAATATTACTCACATTAATTTCTGTTTTCCTTAAAACTACTCCTTCTGTGTTAATAAAAAACTCTTTTTTTCCAGTTGGAGTCTGATCATCAGTAGAATCATAAAAACTAAATGTAGAACTATTAAATAATCTCACATTAACACTATATTTAATCCCGTCAAATTCAATAATTTTATATCCACAAGAGTATTTCAAAGATCCTTCTGTATCATACTTAAGTGTTTTACACGTAGACTCAAAAATTTTATGTTTCCCAAAATCAGTTAAACTTGTTTTATCCTCATGAACATGTCCAAAAAGTGCTAAATGATAATTATAATTAACTAGACCTTCGACATCACTTCTCTCTATTTCATTCAAATAATACAAATAATGATGACATATAAAGATTCTATAATCACAATCTTCAAGTTGGTTAATAGAGTTTTCAATCTGTTTACGGCCTAATAATAAATGATCCTTATCGTTATGTCCTACACAAAACAAAGCAGAATTTGCACATGTTATTCCTACCTTTCTAGAACCTAAATTAATAATCATATTGTCGTAATAATCATTATTAATCCAGTCATCGTATGAAGAAAAGCACATATTCTTAAACTTTTTGTAACTCGTAAAATGCTTGATTATAGATTCTCTTGTTGAAAACTCATTGAAAAACTCTTCTTTATACTCTTTATCTTCTTTACATCTGTCGATATTAGATGTAAAAACAAATTTATCAACTAGTTTTCTATCTATATCATGATTTCCAGGCACTATAAATAATCTATTTTTTAAAATAGGAAATTGTTCAAGTACTCTATCTATAAATTTAATTTTAAATGTTCTTAACCCCTGGTCTACACCTCCGAACCCTTTTCCCCCCATGTTAATCAAATCTCCATTAATAACCAAAATAGTATTCTCATCAACACTATTATTAGATACTAAATCCTCAATAAATCGTTTATAAACTTTAATATTCTGATAATCATTTGTATTGTCAAAATGAAGATCACCAACTTGAATTACTTTTATCATACTTTTTTTATTAAATCAATATATAAAGAGTTATTACTCAAAAGCTTTTTATAGCGAAAGATACAAACTATTTAAATTAGTTAAAACAAATTAAACACTATGCTAATATTATAAAATAATTCAAACAAATAACACTTCTTAAATAATACAAATATTAACTACATTTGCATTAGAAAACATTACGAACAAGCGTAATCTATCGTTATTGGTTTATCAGAAATTGCGACCTTCAGATGACAGCCAACATAGCGATAGACTTACGCCCGTGCCTTATATTGGCGTGGGCTGAGTCTGTCTGGCTGTTGGGTTGTCGCAAACCTCTGATAAGGACATGATCTTAGTTTCACGCCTTTTTTTTAACCACCAACCAAGGCATTATGAAAACAAAAGAATATTACTCAGTTTTAGTTCCACTAATCAACTTAATTTTAACAGGAAGTAAAGAAGTCGTCATTGAAGATGAATGTATCAAATTATCTGAAGGGTACTTTTTATCTATGGAAGAGTATGCTCAAGCAAAACAAAGTACACATTTCTACCAATGTATTCATGAATTTTTAGAATCTCTAACACAGCAACAAAGAGTAGATATTGTCAAAATCATTGCTGAGAATGATGTGTTAGTAACTGCAGCTTTATTAACTGATCTAATAGAGTCCAAAAAGCCTGTTAATACTAATAAAGATAACGAAGCTGAATTTAATAAAATGATGTTTGAATTCTTAAGTGGTATCAATACTGATTCAGTAATTTACAGAGCGCTTTATATGTATATAGAAAACCTACATAGAGTAGAAGTAGTGGTAGATTATATTTCTGAAATTGAATACGATAAAGTATTAAATTTTAATAAACAAGCTAGGACTAATGAGGATATTTTGAATATGTTTGTGTGAAATAATTTATAAGTAGTATGAAAGACCCTATTAATAAAGATGTAACTGATTTAGATCTGAAAGAAATATTTGAACAAATTAAAGTTTTAAATAGTGCTTTAAATCAATTGGGGCTTGATATATTTAATGAGGAAACCAAATATAAACGGTTGTCTAAAATTAGTCATTTTGTTTTTGCAATTATTCATAGAGCAATTGAGTTAAATCGTGGATTTCTAACGTTAAGCGAATCCAATAATTGGATTACTGCAGTAAGCTTGATAAGATTACAGGCTGATAACTGTATGAGGTTTCACGCTTTAAATTTAGTAGAAGATAAGGTGTTTTTTTATAATCAGGTTACATCAGGAGTTTCTATTAGAGATATTAAAGATTCCAAAGGCAACAAAATGTGGGATGGTTATTTAGCAACTGAATTAGACAAGTTGTTTCCTTTTTTTAAAACTATATATAATAACACTAGTGGATTAATACATTTTTCTGAAGAACATATCAAAATTGGAAGTGATTTGTATGAGAACAAAGATAACCCAGATAAAGATTTTCTACTTTATATTAGATTTTCGGAATCGAGAGAGTTTCCGATTTATGAAAAAGTTGATTATGCTTTTAATATGCATCAATTAGGAAAACTTCTTTATCAATTAATTCATGATTATAAGATAGTTGTAATTAAAATAATGAAACAAATAGAAAAAGGATCTAAATAGATCGCTTTCTCTTCCTTCTACGATTATCTACAGGGCTTTGTCCACTGCCACCCACATACTGCAGAGCTTGAGACATAGAAGAAACAAAGCGAACAAGTTGAAAAGAATTATCAATTAATCCAATCGAGAAAGATTCATTTCCTTTCTCGATTGAATTACCTTGAAGCATTTGGTCAATTACCTTATCTGAAAAACCTTGCTCTTTACAGTTTCGTATAAAATGATTGTTATTTTCCTTTTGTTGTTGATTATATTGGTACTTTTCTTTATTTAGCTGTTCCCAATCTTTTGCAGTACCATTTTTAAACTGCTTTTTATAGTCAAATTGTTCTTCACGCTGACGTTGATATAAAAACTTCTCATCAAAAGCTTTCTCTGTACTTGTATAAAAATCAATACGTACAAATCCACCTTTTACAGCACCTTTATTCGTGTTTTGATGGTTAGTCATAGGCGAGAGCTTTAATCGCCCATCAGCACTCTTGCGAGACACTAAGATGTGAATGTGTAGATTGCCTTCATCCTTGTTTGTTTGGCGTTCGTGATGTATTTTAGCAAAGTACATTATATCCTCAGCATTTAGCCCTTTATTGAAGTTCCCAGCATATTGCTGCATCACTCCGTGACGAATATAGTCCTTTAGCTTTTCAGATTGCTCTTCTGGCGTCTTGCCTAAATGTTGTAATTCCTTTTGACTTGGACTAACTGTTATCATAAAGAATTTAGCTTCATCTCTACATAATTTCTTTTTGTTGTTATCTATCGCTTCAATAATTACATTGCTTTTGATTGCATCGTCAGTATGCGAGAAAAAAGGTTCTACTTTTTGTCCTTTTTTTATACGATCTAAATCTTCGTGTTCTAAATAACTAACAAGCGAAGAACAACTTCCGCTATTAGCATATTTCCCATTTCCACCACCTTGTATTTTTATGTGCATAAGTATATTTTTATAGTGAAAAGCCTTTTTTATTTTTAATTTCTTCAAGATGATCTACAGTGTTTTCTTGAAAAGATTTAAGCTCAGTTAGGATTTTATTAGTCTGTTCTTGGTTACTTTTTTTAAGGATTTCTAAGAGTTGATTTAGTAAATCCATTACTCTTAATTCATTCAAATCTTTCTTAGTAGCTAGGGTAGATATACTATTTTGCATTCTGTTTTCAGTAGCTAAAATTGCTTCTAACGCAGGTCGAGTGTAATCTTTTTCATGTGTTTTGATAAAGGCAAATAATTGATTAATTCGTTTAGTTATCTTTTCCAATTCAGTTTTAGGAGCATGATGTGTCTTCGGATTTATACCATTGATTTCAATGTAATTCAATATAATACCTATAAAGTCTTTTTTAGGTATTGAATATGCTTTACATAGTTCTGTTAATCGTTGATTATCAGATACTGATAAAGCTACAGTTGTAGTTTCTTTTTCATTCTTAGTTTTCATGAAGTATTGATGTAAATATATTTGACATTAATGGTTATGTATTGAATTACAATGGTTTAAATAGGGAAGGGACATAATAATTATATTTTAAATATAATTTACGAGAACGATTAAATTATTAATCACTTGATTTTTAATTGATTGCAACAATTAAAACAAGATGAACAGGGCTCTGCCCCGTTCCCTCTTGCTAGTCCCTACCGTCCTTACTTTGTGGAGATACAATCGTTCAAATCTTTGTGATTAGGATATAAGTATCTTCCATCCTTTACACGATTAGGAAAAGTATTTTGCACTTTTTCAGTTGCTTTGTTTCCAGCATCGTCATTATCAAAACAGCAAATAACTACATCATACTTTAATTCCTTGTACAAAACATTATTTATACTTTTGTCCATATGTACATTGATACATTTGTCACTTTCCCCATTTGTACATTTATACAAATAATTATTAGACTCTTTAATTAAAACATTATTTAATGTCCCAACCGAATTTAATATCAAGAAGTCATAACATTTTTCAGCACTAGGGTATAATGTTAGGAAGCTCAAAAAATCGCTCCACGATTCAAATAATACAATTTGATTACTGTTATTATTAAAGTAAGAAGGTGCTTTGGTTCCTAAACACATTTTTAAGTATTTGTTTCGGATCTCATATCCTTCAGAGTCATTTTTAAAACCTATTCCATAATAAGACTTATTGTTTAGACTGTAATAAACTTCTACGCAGTAATTTTTAGCAATTTTAAGACTGATGCACCTATTTTGGATATAGTTGATTAATTGAGTATTCGTTAGTGGCTTAATCACTCTTATTTCGTAATTCTTTTCTTTTTCAATAGCATTATCATTAAAAATGGGCTGGTGAAAAGAAAAAGATTCGTTGTCTAAAATCTGTAAAGCTTCTTTTAAATCACATTTATAAAATGCCATTATAAAGTCTAAAACATTACCACCTTTACCAGCTCCGTGATCAAACCAAATATTTTTATTTATATCAATTTTGAAAGATGCTGTACTTTCATTTCTAAACGGACTTATATACCAAACTTCCCGATTGTTCTGCTTGATTTTTTTAGCTCCAATTTTATCTATAATAGAAACTAAACTTATCTTTTTTGCTTCACTACATGTCATAATTCTGAGCGACTTAAATTTTAGTGTATTTTTGATGACCTGATGACAGAATCTTTTAATTTATTGATAATTAATAAAATACGTTGTCATCAAATTGTCATCAATCATCAAACCTGTTTAAAAAACTGTCATCAAAATAAATTTGATGACAGTTTGATGACGATTTTGATGACGGTTAACTTATTGAAATTAAACAACATATGCTACCTATCATCATTATCATCAAAATATTGGATAATTTTACTCAACTCAATTTTATAATAGCGTCCAATCCTATCAAATTTTACTAGTTCTCCATTTGAATCATATTTGTAACCCGAATATTTATAGGAGTTATCTGATGGCATAAATCCCCAATTTTTGAAGATTTTTTTAATATCATTTGATTTAATGTTACTTCTCTTATTAATTTTTGTAATGAGTGTAAAAGTTTCTAGAGGGGCAAGACATATTACTTTATCACCAAATCTATCTGTAAGTTCTTCTAATAAATCAAGTACTTCTTGCTCTAGTTTATTTTTTTCGGAGTTCATTAGTTTTATAAGTGCATCAGTACGTATTTGCTCAGGTGTAAACCACATACGTGTTTTCTTAGTTGTAGAATAGGGTATTGTATGTAGATAATTTAGGAAGTCTGGGATTTCTTTAAAGAGTAAGTCTAAGAAATCGGGATTCTTTTCTATCTGTGGAATTTTGCGTACCCAAAAACGTATTTCTTCTCTATCTATCTTCATAAACGAATCCTCAAAATTACTCGTCATTACAAACTTGTAAAAAGATTCTACTTCTTCTTTATCTCTACCTTTTCTTTCAATCTTATTTCTGTCAGCAGTACTTAAAAACTTGATGCGTTCTGTGATTTGTTGATTATCAGTAACGACTTCATCTATAAGTACTAATAATTTACCATCTAAATCTGAATTAAAATTATTTACAAAAGATTCTGCATTGATGTAAGTTGCATTAAATGAAAAGATCTTTCTTAAGTATTTAAGCATTGTTGATTTACCTGTTTCTCTAGCTTTAGAAACTAATACAAGCACAGGTAAAACTTGAGTAGGGTATTCCAATAGAATTTTAAAATAGTCAAGACCTAAGTGGTATTGCTCTCCGAAAATATGGCGTATAAAATCTAAGGTGTATTTTAGTTTTCTTTCTAAGAAAGTTAAGTCGTCATTACATCTTTGTATTTGGTAATCAATAGGATGATAAATATTGTAGAAGTCAGCTATCTCTCTGCTGTAATTGATATGTTGCGGAATACAACAGAAACCGTAATATTTCTTAATAGTAGAAACAAAGTCTTTTCCAAAATCATTTACAATAGTTTCCTTGTTCCAAGGAAGCATAATCTTTTCAGTTGTTTTGTTGAGTGTAGGTCGTTCGATAATGGCATAATAAGCCGTGCCTACTCGAAGAAATTCGGCAGAATCTAAGTTCATAATAAATAATAGATTATAATCCTTATATTTGCACTATAAGGATTTGATTAAAAAATAAAATTCTAAGCGTTTGATTTTTTGAAGGAAGCAAACGCTTTTTTTATGGATTTAAAAGATGTTGATTTTTTAAAGCAATTTGAATTAATTGCTTACGAGAGAAGATAGGTCGTCCGTCAATTTCATAATAAGGAATTTTTCCTTTATTCTTCCAATTGATAATAGTTTGAACCGTTCTGTCAAACATATTAGCCACCTCTTGCTGAGACATACGATCATCTCCTGTAGGGAAAAAAGTATTCGCTAATACCTCTTGAGATTGATTAGACATACTCTCACATTTTTCATTTAAAACATTTGTACTCATTTGAATTGATTTTAGAACATTTGAACACCGCAAATATGAAAACTAAAGATTTAAAAAGCAGTACACATCAATACACTCCACTATCAACAAACACCTTATCATATTGATTTTGAATACCAATAGCCCAATCATTAATATACTCATTGTCTTTATTGAAACTTATATTACTTATAACTTCCCGTGTCAATAAGTCTTTGATAGTACCTTCTTTTAAAGAATTTTCTCCAAAATACATTGATAATATCTTTGGTACATTAGTAGGAACCTTAGATAATAAATCTCCATTTTTAAAGTATAAAAAGACTGCTATTATATAATTTAAAATCTGTCTATCTTCTTTTACTAAGCGATTTAAAACCATATGAGCATGTCCTAATTCAAAACGGTCATAACAAGAAATCTTCTCTGTACAATTTGACCAAAAGAGTAAAAACACATTTGTATTTTTAAACTCAAACTGATCTTTACATACTAACTTAAAGAACTCAAATAGTACATATTCCACATATTGAACATCAGTGCAATCATTTTTTACATTGATAAAATATTTTTCATCAAGCATATCCATTGGTGACACTTCTAAAAAATATTCCTTAAAATTTGCAAGATTTCTGATTTCAGAAAAGCTCGAATAAATTAAATTATTTTGTGAGAATATATCAGCACTTTGATAATTAAAACTATCTATCATAGGAATATGCTCCAAACCTAATCTTGCTTGTAAATCATCCATAACAGTATGCATTATAAAAACAACTTCGTCGTAGTCTTTATATTGCTTCACATACTGACTTATATAATTCTTAAACAGATTCATTGCTATTTGCTTCTCATAAATAAAAAAGTAACTAAAAGCATCTCTTACATTAAGAGGAGTCATTACCTGTTTCTGAAGAATTGCCATAGTTTGTAATATTTCTATATCAATGCTATTGATATAATTAGATACATTAATAATTCTTGAAGTATTAAGTAGTTTGTTCTTCTCTCCTAATAAATAAGCTAAATACTCTGTTTTTGAAAGGCTTACTTTTGCCTTTTTTATTGGATTAAAAGAATTTTTCTCTACTAATAGACTAAAATCATATTTTTTAAAAACACAAGTATACTTAGTCAAATTAGATTTTAATGAAATCTGAAATTGTAACTCACATAATTCCTTAAGATTAAAATATTGTATTATTTCGAGATACAAATCATCTTCTGTTATTCCATCATTAGTTTCTAAATATTCTACTACTTGAGTACTGTATGATTTTAAAACAAGTTGGAATTTATTTATATTTTCTTTTTCACTAGCAAAAAAGAATTCTTTAATCATATTTATAAGCTTTCCCATTTACTCAGTTCTTTTTGTTTAAATGATTCTCCAACATGCACATACCTTCTAAAGCTTCTTTCATCTTTATGATTGGTCGTACTCTTAATTACTCGTTCGGAAATTCCTAAAATGATACTATTAGTGATAAATGTCTTTCTTCCTACATGTGAAGTAATTACATCACACTTTCTTACTTCTGTATCTATTCTATTAGCACCTATGTAACGAGTTAATCTTATCTTATCTGTAATTCCAACTTCCTCACAGCATTCTTTAAGTCTCTCATTCAATTTCTGAGAAGTGATTCTTGGTACAGGGCTATAAGGAGTGTCTTTATATTTCTCTAGTATCTCTTTTGCATATGATATTAAATATACCTGGTGATGAACTGTCTTAGTCTTAACAACAGTATAATTCAGATAATCTTCAACTATATTACAATCTCTAAGAGAATAGATATCACTATGCCTCTGCCCTGTAAAACAAAGGAAGCAAAACATATCACGAGCTCTTTCCATAGATCTGTTTTCAAAATTATGATTATAAAGTTTCATCAATTCATCCATAGTCAAAAACACAACTTCTATTTCATTATCAACTCTTTTAATCTTTTTAAATTCTAAGCTGTTATGATACCCTCTATTAAATGCCCATTGCATAAATGCTTTTAATGTAGCTACTAACTTTCCGTAATAGTTATTCAATGTTTTACGCTCAACAAAACAGTATTCCATAAAAGCCTCCTCAAAACGAAAATCTATAGTATCAAAACGCATAACATACTTGGAAGATGTGGCAAAATCAATAAAGAACGCTTTTACGGAGTTATATTTAGTTATAGTTGACTTAGCCTTAGAAACAGTAGAAACTTTAATATACTCACTAAAAGCATCAAAAAAACGGATAGATACACTAACTGTCTCTAACTTATATTTTTCCTCAAACATTTTCTCTGTAAAAGGAATGGAGTTAAATCTAAAAAAATCGAAGATATGTTCTACTTTATTAATGGTATTAGTAAGTATAGCATTATACTCTTTGTAGTCCAAATACAGTTCATTATCATCTCTCTTGATATTACGAATTTGATTAATCTCAGCATCCCAATCATCGAGTTTTGTCTTGACGCTTATGTTTTTTCTTATCCTAACTTTTGGAGCAGTAACAACTAAGCGAATAGGAACCATACCTTCTTTATCGATCTTATCTTTTCTCAGCTCGAAATAGTACTTCATTATTATTGTTTTTTAAGGGGGCTTGCCAAGGGGGCAACGCTTTTGCATAAAAAAACAGGAGCTTTTCCTATTTTTAATTTTCATCGATCAAAATCTTAAAAACATACTCTAAAAATCCATTTTTTACGAAGGGGCAAATTAGGGGTTAGAAATATGATTAAAATGAATTCAAATCAGTTCAAACGAATTAAAATAAACCATATTAAACTGATTATCAATAGGTAAAACTATATAAAAACGAATTAAAAAACAAAACAAGTTCAGGTGGGACCACAAAATAACCCCTTCAACAGATATTGAAGGGGTTTTGCTTTTTTTGCCGTTTGTGTCAACAATTCACAATCTTCTATTCCTGCTTCTATATATTCAATATTCAACATACTCTTTATATCTACGTTCTATTCAAGTTCTATTTTCATCTATAATTCTTGTCATGCCCCCTACCGCCGCTTAAATAACTTATGCTTCAAATGAGAAAATAAAACCATTACGAGCATAAACCCCATACAGATTAGATTAAAGACAAGATTGACAATAACACCTAGGATCAGCACTACTTTTTCTCCCCAATAGTTTTTCATTTATTCCCATCATTTATTTCCATTATTTATTCCCAAAGCAACAGCAACAAAACAGCCGTAACAAACAAGATTAAAGCCGAAAGCAAAGCAAGACCTACTGCCTTCCAGTTTGAATAGAATCTCTTGTTATTCTCTTTATGTAGTCGCAATACATCTCCCTGTTTTACTTCTACTATCCACCCCGCTATACCCGCAAAGATGGCAGGAAAAATATAATTGGGAATTCGATCAACCCATTCTACAGGGAGCAGCAAGAGCCCAACTACCAAAACAAGAGTAGACACAATACCCAAGACGAGCGCCTGTTGTGCTTTTTGTTCCTCTGCTAAAGCGCGATAATTGGCTCGAATTAAATATCCCGCAATTAAAGGTCCTCCTAAAAAAGTTGCAATGCGAATTGCATTGACTGAATAAAACTTACTTTCGTAGGTTGTGTTTTCTTGTTCTATCATTATTGTGGTCCATTCAGGGAAATAAACATCGCTATTTCCAATTTGTTTTCCTTTTAAAAAGCATCGACATCTTACTATAAGTAGCAGAAAATAAAAATATGTATTCTTTATTAAACATTATACTTAATGAGAAACAAAAGTAAACTTATAAAAAAACCTCTTCAACAATGCATTGAAAAGGCTTCATCTATACGGGATGTGATCCTTTACTTCTTTTGATACATAGCTGGAGTAATGACATATTTTGTTACAAATTCTCCTTTCTTATCCTTGTAATAGTAACTAATCGTCACTTCAGCCTCACGCATTTCTTTCATATCCGGATTTGTTTTTGCATTTTCCAACAGCGTTGGAAACAGTGTCTCTTCTACTACGTCCATGTTCAACTGTGCCTTTTCGTAATTGATAAGGGTATAGTTGTATTGAAACGTCTTATTCGGCATAGCTACCGTGTTATCCAATCGGATATCTTGATCAATCACCATGGGACAGTTCTTATTGATTTCCGAAGCGACAATACTCAATTTTTGATCAATTGCAACGGAAGATTTCGAAAAATAATTGACAGCAAAACCCACAACGGCTACTCCAATAACGATTCCCAACAAAACACCTAAATTTATCTTCTTTGCTTTTTTAGGTAATTGACTATCTGTTTCCTTGGAAGTCAGGTCAACACTAGGTTCTACTTCAATTTCCGGAAGTTGATAGCCACAACTTGAACAATACTTAGACGTTGTTCCATTCTCTGTTTGGCAATTTTGACATACATTTTTCATCTGTGAAATTTATTTTTGGTTTGTTTTAGCAATTCCCACAAGTAGTATGCTATACACTGACATTCCCTTTGGTTAATTTAACGGTCAAATTTAACAGTTTACTCCCATATCCACCAAACAATAATACGTGTAACGCAATAAAAAAAGCCCAACAAACAAAAGTTCATTGAGCTTTACATAATATAGTTTGATTGGTTTTTGTGCTATTTCACAAGTTCTCTTTCGCGAAGCAAGGTTTTCATCTCGTTCTCTACTTTATACTTTTTAGTCCAGATACAGTCACTATTGTATTCATATTCAAACACTTCTTTTTCTATAACAGGTCGACGTGGCGGTGTTCTATCTTTCTTCTTTCGCTTTGCTTTGGTATACGTTGGAGCAATAATCGTCCTTGTATTAACCTCTACAACATTATCACACGAATCGTATTTGTAGGTACTTGTTTTTATTTTCTTTTCGCCTTGGTCGAAAAAAGTAGTTTTCTCTAGGCGAATAGAACCACTTTCATTATAAGCTCTTACCGTACTAAACCCACGTTCATATTCTTCCGAATACTCTCGAGAGGTAACCAACATAGGGCGTCCTTTGACAAATTTAGTATACGTATGTTCACCATCATCTACCATAGCTCCTTTTTCATCGTAAGTAAAAGTACTTTGATACACGACTTCTCTAACTTGACCGCGATCGGCATCGTACATTAGAACTTCTTGATACACGCGTCCTTTGTCATCATAGAAAACATCAAACAACTTACCTAACTCATCTTTGTAATACAAACGATAGCTTTTAATTTTGCCGTCCTTTAGTTCATACTCGATACGATCATTAGGAAACACACTTTGCGCATCTTTTTCAAAAAAATGGTCGTATTGCTTCCATTTTGGATTTGCATCGATTCGATCTAGTGCCATTTGAGCAAATGCACCCGTACTCATCGTTAACAATAGCAAGGTAAAAATAACTGGCTTTTTCATTGTGTTTTAGTGGTTTTGTTGTACATTTTCCCGAATTGGGTTACGCAAAGTAGAAAAAAAACCAACCAATACAAAAAATAAAACCAACGAATACGAAAAATTAACTTAAAAAGAATTTTTCATCTGGATTTTACACCACAAAATGAAGGTATTACAATAATTCAACCTTTAATTGCCCGTTTTCCACCCAAAGTTTCACTTCAACCGACAAAGGCACTCGCCGCCCTAAATTGAGTGCTAAGCGTTGTGTCTCATTATTCGCATAATGAAACTTTGTTTCCACGCGAAAATCGATCAATTCATTTACAAAAACATAGCGAACTTCTAAGTCTCCGTTAGGAAGTTGATCGAGCCAATAAAGCTGCGTAACACTTCCTGGTTTAGTTGGACTAAAATCTTCAAAGTAACTTTTTATTTCAAGAAAAAGTCCTCCTTTTTCTACATTATTCACTTGAATTGAGTCTCTTATAGCATACCCAACGCTCTCCGCCCCTTTACTTTCACGCTGCTGCGCACACAGGGTTGGAGTTAAAAAAAAGATAAAAATAACCACACTTACAAATCGCAAATGATCATAAAAATATCTAAAAATCAAATTTTGGCACAATAATTGAATAAAACGCATATATAGCTTTTTATCATAAATAAAGACAAATTAAATAATAATTAAAAATATAAAAAAACACCTTATGCGGGTAAAAACGAGTAAAAATTCACAAAAAATAAATCAGAAAACACACCATAAATAGAGATTCCACGTTTAACTAGTAGTAGAAACCAATCGAATTAAAGGTTAATATTCTCTAAAAAGAAAAATAAAGTAGTCCTAGACGCTTTGAATTAATATTTTAAAAAAAATTAACTAATTTTAATAAAGATATGTTTAATTTTGTAAACAATTATAATCTGTAAAAAGAACCAAAACACAAGTTGAAGTGGCGGAGTAGAAAACGCGCTTACTGATGTTTTTAAACAGAGGATGGATGAAAGTAAAATACGAGCGACAGTCCCTATTTTATTTACTCCTACTACGAAAGGAAAAAGATTATTTTGTACTAAATTTGCAATCGAAGAAACAAAGAAAAAAATGAAAAAGATCATCTCATTATCAATCCTATTCTTATCTATGTCAATGACATATGCACAAAAAAAACCTGTGTTATTAACGGGGAACGACATTATTATGTATAAGGATATTGAAGTTCTTCTTGAAAATAAAGGAGAGCTAGGTTTAAATCAAAAGCAAGAAGCCTCTTTTGTTGTTAAAAATGAATACATTAAAAGAGATTTACAAGCTTTAAACGACAGAACAGACATGTTGCCTGTTGAGAAAAAAGAAACAGAGAAAAAAATAAAAGCTGGTTATCAATTATTCATACAACGCACCTTAACCAAAGATCAAATGGATATTTGGGCACAGAAAAAAGTTGAATACGATCAAACCAATAACATTGACAAAGGCTTAAAAGAGGATTTAAAAGACTTGAATGAGTTGTACAAACTTGAGCAAAAAGAAATCTATCGTAAATATGGAATGGATAGAAAAATATATGCAGCTCAAAAAACGGCAATTCGAAAAAAATACGATACAGATCGCCTAAAACTAACAGAATATTACAATGCTACTGGAGAGGACAACGATGTAATGTCTTTAGAAGAGATCGCTAACTTGGTTAAAGAGTTTGACGATTACTACAGCGGTGAAAACGAAACTAACCCGTTAAAATATTTGAACATTAGAAATAGTTCAGAAAATGAAACGGAAGTAGAACAAGAAAACTATACCGAAGAATACGAAGAAGAATAAACAACGTCTCGTGATAAAAACAGCAGTAAACAATGTTTACTGCTGTTTTGCGTTCACCCTCTTTGTATGTCCGTTTTAATTACACACTTAGAAGGGCAACCAACAATATAACAGCTATACAAAAGACAGAAAAAGTAATAACCTTTTTTAAAATGTCCGAATTACACCAAAATACAGCATTTTAAAACCGTTGCATTTCAGTATTTTTACTTTACTTTGCATAAAAATTATCTTATGTCATACATATCAAGAGTTTTAAGTGGAAAATGCCCAAACTGTGGCAAGGAAGATTTATTCTATGATAAGGGGAATCCCGTTACCATGCGCATGCCGAAAATGACGAAAGAATGCTCACATTGTCATTATAATTTCCATAGAGAAACAGGTTTTTACTTTGGAGGCATGTATGTAAGCTATGGACTTACAGTTGCAGAAATGTGTGCTGTAATGGTGTTGAGACTAATTATCAATGCTATATTTGACGTGCATATCACTCTACTTCAAACCTTTATCGCCATTGTTGTTGTCTTACTATTATGTTGGACATTTAACTACAGATTATCGCGCATCATTTGGTTAAACATATTTTATAAAAAAGAATAGTTTCTTTCAAAAAGTTAGTTATCTTTGCACCACTTGAAACAAAAACGGGTGTAGTTCAAGGGTAGAATAGCGGTCTCCAAAACCGTTGATGGGGGTTCGAATCCCTCCACCCGTGCAAAAAAGTCTTTACAAATTGTAAGGACTTTTTTTATTTATATTGATTTTGATTTCTGTTTGAAAATTATTGTTACAAAAACGATCAACCCTATGTAGGACGTTCAACGATAACCGATCCCTGATTACTGATATCGCTTAAAAAATTCTTTTGGTGTTTCTCCCACTCGTTTTTTAAATAACTTAGAGAAGTAAGAATAATCATCATACCCCAACATAGAAGCAATATCATTCAACGGATGATCTGTGTAAATCATCATTCGCTTTGCCTCTAAAACGACGCGATCCAAAATAATATCCGTAGTTGTTTGATTGACCATTGTTTTACATACGCGATTCAAGTGCTTTTGTGTCATATTCATCCAACTCGCATACACCGCCGCAGATTTCTCCTCCGCAAAGTGTTTTTCGATTAGCTCTTCAAATAGCTGAAGATGGGTCGCATATAAATTATTTTGAATTGTTTTAAAGGTTTCTCCTCCCAATAAGATGCGATTGGTTTCAATGTAAAACAACAAGGTTAAACTGACGAGTTGCTGATTGCGCTTCCATTGCTCTTGGCGAACTTCTTGAACCATTCGCTTTAATACAAAAGCCAAAACATCGGTATCTCTTTCATTTAACATCACGTGATTGGGATAAAAGGCAGATCGAAAAACAGGATAATCGCGCAGCGATTCTTTCAACAGGTATAAGTCTAAGAAATTTTGCGTGTGAAAGAAGATAAACCCCTCAATGTCATCTGAAAGCTCCCAGCTGTGTGTTTGCCCTGGTGCCAGCATAAAAGCAGAACCAGGCTTTACGTGATACCGATTAAAGTCAATCTCGTGAATCCCCTCGCCTTTGGTAAATAAGATCCCCACATAAAAATTATGCTTATGTGGTCGTTCGATATGACTGTGGTTATCAAGCAAATGCTGTGACAGCGTATTCGCATAAAAGTCTGTCTGTAAGTTATTATGCGTCAGATCATTAATTTGTAAAATAGCGATTTCATCCATATCCTCCCCTTTTGCAACAAAAGTAACAAGAAATCTAACGTAGCCCAATATAATTAACTATCTTACAAGAACTTTCATTTTAATTGATTAAGAATTGCATAAGCAAATTTTATTTTCAAACTTTGTTACTCAATCTAAAAACCAATTGCTCTAATGAAAAAAGCAATACTCGTTATAGGTACTATTACCTTACTAGCGTCTGCTTGTACCCAACAACAGTCGTCCCAAAATTTAGAATCACTAGATAAGAAATCAGCAAGAGAAGTTACGTTAAAAACGGTTTCTGTTGGTGATAGTATCTATCATATAACCGCTCAAACAATTTGGGTTAATGGTCAAATGATACAACAAAAAGTAGACACAATTACGACCGCTAAGAACATCAATGACTGGGGAGCATCTCAACCCACTAGTTTAGAAAAAATTCCAATTTACGTAACAGTAGAATAGTATGAAAAAAAGTAGTAAAGCCGTTTCTTTAGTTTTGATTACAGCAACTTTAGCTTCATGTTCTAAACCTACGGAAACGAAAGAAGAACAACAACGCGTCTTTATGCGTGCAGATAGTAGTGCTCCTTACACAGAAGTAACGGATCAATACCAACAGCAACGTAGTGGAGGTGGCATGGGAATGGGAAGTGCGCTGCTTTGGTATATGGCTTTTCGCCCCATGATGGGAGGAGGTATGGGCTATACAAGTCCTGGTATTTCCCCTCAATCCAATGTAGGTACAAACGCTTCTAAAGCAGATGCGTACAAAAAGCAAACAGCACGTGGTGGCTTTGGTAATACATCAAAAAGCAACACAGCTTCTTCTTAATTGAAATTCATGCAGATAAAACAACTAACACCACAGTCCAACTGGAAACACCGATTGGAAGAGCAGGGTTTTGGCTATCATACGGATGAAAACAATGTTCCGTATTGGATGGAAGATTACTACTATAGCATCTCGGAAAACATGGCAGATGAAATCTATGCTGCAACAGCAGATCTATGGCAAATGTGCCTGGAAGCAGTGGATTATGTCATCTCCAATAAACAATATGACCAATTTCAAATTCCCTTGTTTTTCCACGAACATATTGAACGCTCTTGGGAAAATGATGAATTGAGTATCTATGGTCGTTTCGATTTTGTATATGACGCTGTTCAACAACAGCTCAAGGTATTGGAGTTTAATGCGGACACCCCTACTTCACTCTATGAAACAGGTGTTGTTCAATGGCAATGGATGAATACCTACTTTGGCACTTCTAAAGATCAATTTAACTCCGTACACGATCGATTAATTGAATCCTGGAAAGATGCGAAAGCCTATCTAAAAGGCAGTACACTTCATTTTTCTTGTATGCGAGAAACCTTAGAAGATCTCACCAATATCGAATACTTACGCGATTGTGCCATACAAGCGGGAATCAACACCAAACTCATCTTCATTGACGACATTGGTTGGGATGGAGAAACGTTCACCGATTTAGAGGATGAAGTAATCACAGATATCTTTAAGCTCTATCCTTGGGAATGGCTCATTTACGAGCCCTTTGCACTCCATATTCCCAATGATATGGCGCAAGCGCAATGGATTGAGCCTTCTTGGAAAATGATACTTTCAAACAAAGCTATACTGCCTATTCTATGGCAATTGTACCCCAACCACCCACTCTTACTCGAATCGTATTTTGACGAGCCAAAAGGCATGCAAAATTTCGTCAAGAAACCACTATTATCCCGTGAAGGAGCCAATGTAACCCTTTATCTCGATAATCAAATTGTTGAGGCTACCAAAGGAGATTATGGAGACGAGGGATATGTTTGTCAAGCCTTAGCCCATATCCCTAACCTAGGTAAAGGGTACTTCATTATTGGTAGTTGGCTCATTGGACAAGAACCTTGTGGAATTACTTTCCGAGAAAGTGATAGACGAATTACGACAGATAAAAGTAGATTTGTACCTCACCTTATTGAATAATAGCATACAAGCCTAATGCATATAATTAGGCTTTTTTAATATAGATCGCCCATGACACCCGATTTTATCTACGACCAAACTTTTGAAAATATCGCGCTAGAGCCGCACAGTATTTCTTTTAAAGAATATGAAAATTGTAAATTTATCAACTGTGATTTCACCGCTTGTTCCTTTCTATCCACGCTATTTATTGATTGCGACTTTAAAAATTGCAATTTCAAAAATGCAGAGATAAACTATGTCGGACTAAGAAATTGCCACTTCCAAATGTGCAATTTTACTCACGTCAATTTCACCATGATGGATCAAACTATTTTTGAGTTTTCTTTTACAGACTGTACGCTTGAATTCACTTTGTTCTATGGCTTAAACTTAAAGAAAACAGCGTTCATCAATTGTAGTCTGATCAGTGCGGATTTTATGGAAGCGGATTTATCTCAAGTCTTGTTTGACAATTGCAATTTATACCGCGCCATTTTTACCAAAGCCAAAGCTGAAAAAGCAGATTTTTATACCAGTTATAATTTTGATATCGATCCCGACTCAACGAAGTTGAAAAATGCCATCTTTGCGAAAGAGGGGCTGGAAGGACTCCTCCGAAAACATCAATTGATTTTAAAGTAATTACCAAAATAAAATGTACCTTTAAGTGATAACTTATGGGATCGCATTATGCATTTGAAAAAGAAATATAAAATTATCCTGTTCATTCTTGTTCTAGGAGTTGTACTCTATGGCTCAAGTCAATGGATCATCAATACTCTTATCAATCGATACCTACCAAGCATTATAGCGGAGAAAAACGATTCTCCTTATAACCTAACCTATGAAACGGTTCACTACGCATTAGCGGAACGTAAATTGACGGTAAAGAAGATTAAAATTCAACCTAAAGCAACCACGCCCGTAGATTCCATTTCTTATATCAAGGGGCGTGTCAACCAAATAGACATTCAACAAGTTGGGATTTGGGAGCTGATTAAAAGACATCATCTTACGGCCCAAGGGATTGCAATCATTCAACCTGACATTCAAGTATATGAGCGTCAAATGGAGCAAGATACCACAGCCAAAGCACCACTACAATTTATATCCGCCATTGATATTAAATCGATTGTTGTAAAACAAGCCCATGTGGTGATACAACAAGCAGAACAAAACCTGCGTTTACACGAAGTACACAACTTTAATGCAAAGCTCAAAGGGATTCACTTTGGTGTAGAAACCCAAGACAAACCCCTTCCCTTTACCTATAAAGATTACACTATTTCCTGCGACTCTGTTACTAGTTTAGTTTCAGATGCGCAACAATTGAACATTCGCGGTATTGAGATTAATACACATCAAATCAGCACAAAACGCCTTTCCTTACTCCCGTTGACCGCTTCTAAGGCGAAGGCAGACTTACCACATCGACTTGTAACAATAGATGCACCATCCTTACTACTAAAAGGCACCGACTGGGGGTATAAGAATCAAGCGGATTTCTATCTCCACATTGATCAAATACAAACACCACTTGTCGACGTAAAAGTAGAAGCGAATCCGTTATCAACCCAAAAGAAAGAAACTAAAACGGCGGTCAACGCTAAACTATTGCCGTTTGATTTGACTATTCAAGCCATCGATATAGACAGTACCCGCGTCAACTCTTTAGATGAATGGTTCGTGAACCGCGGTAGCTTGCACCTCAAACGCATATCAAACCAAGTCAAAGAGGAATTGCATATTGGATCGATCAAAGCCAAGCAACCTGAATTGTACTTTCACCAGTCAAATCAAAAGCAAAAACAAAAAGCAAAAACACAAAAAGTAGACGTCTTCTTTGACGATTTAGTACAGATTGACACCCTATCGCTCCAACAGGGAAATTTTACCTCTACGAGAGGAAAAGATCACACGATTGTAGTACAAACCAAGAGAATTCACGCCTCTTTCGAAAATATTCTCCTCGATGCTCAAACTTTACCCAACAAAATCCCAGTGCAATACAAGGGGATTTCTTTTGCTGCAGAGGAGATCCAATGGAACATTGGACCGTTCTACGACATTAAGATCGGTAAACTTCAAGGGAAGAACACCGCTTTAACCTGCAGTGATTTTGAATTGATTCCCAAATATAACCGCAAAAAGATGGTCAGTATGTTTAAGTATGCAGATGACATATTTACCCTACAAACCAAGTCTATTACCTTATCCAATTACAGCTGGGGATTTGATGCTCAAGACGTCTTTTTCCTCCATGCGGATAACGCTCGATTGGAGCAAATCAACGCCAATATATTTCGCGATAAAACACCTCCTTTCAATAGGAGTATTAAACCGTTGTTCAGCAAAAAACTGCGAGATATTCCCTTTACTTTAGGTATACAAAAAGTACAGCTTGTCAATTCAACACTAGAGTATGAAGAATATGACGCTAAGGCGATTGCTCCCGGTAAACTGACGTTTGGCAACTTCAACGCGGAAATTCAAAACCTATATAGTGGTTATCAACGGACACAAGTACCTAGAACAACAATAGCTGTAGATGCACGCTTTATGAATGCCGCACCTCTACATGTGGATTGGTCTTTTAATATACTCGATAAAAACGATGCATTCCGCATCAGTGGAACCATCCAAAATTTTCCTGCAACTGCCATGCAGCCATTTTTACAACCCTATGTCAAAGCTTCTACGGAAGGAAACTTAGATCTTGTACGATTCAACTTTTCAGGAGACAATCAAGTCGCAATGGGAACATTTGCCATGAACTATCACGATCTCAAAGTTACCCTGTACCGGAAAAACGGAGAAAAAAAGAGAAAAGTCCTCTCCAAAGTCGGCAATTGGTTGATTCACAAAAATACAGCAGGAGAGTTAAAAGAGGTCAATATAAAAAAAGTAAATCGCATAGAAGAGAAGTCTTTTTTCAATTACCTTTGGCTATGTATTTTACAAGGATTAAAACAAACCATTTTATAATACGAAACAAAATGAAAACAGTTTTTATAACAGGTGCTTCTTCGGGTATTGGACAAGCAACTGCAAAAGCACTCGCTTCGAATCATCGCTTAATTTTATGTGGACGCAGAAAAGAGCGATTAGAAGCATTAGCACAAGAGCTTCAATCCCTTACAGACACTCATATTTTAACGTTTGATGTTCGCGATAAATCAGCCGTTTTTCAAGCCGTTGATTCGCTACCTGAAGCATGGAGAAAAATCGATATTTTAATTAATAATGCAGGTAATGCACACGGACTTTCTTCTTTCCAAGAAGCAGACATCGAAGATTTAGAAGCCATGATTGATATCAATGTCAAAGGATTAATCTACGTAACGAAAGCCGTTCTACCACTACTACTTCAACACAACCAAGGCGGACACATCGTCAACCTATCCTCTATTGCTGGGAAAGAAACCTATGCCAATGGTGCAGTATATTGTGCTTCGAAAGCTGCTGTAGAATCTATTTCTAAAGGGCTGCGCATCGATCTCAACAGCAAAGGAATAAAAGTAACCAATGTAGCACCTGGAGCTGTGGAAACTGAATTCTCTATGATCCGTTTTAAAGGTGATCAAGCTAAAGCAGATCAAGTATATAACGGATACGACCCACTACTCGCAGACGATATTGCACAGGCTATCGCTTATGCGATCAATCAACCTGAGCATGTACAACTAGCCGATATGACTATCTTTCCAAAAGCACAAGCTAGTGGAACGACATTCAATAAAAAATAGGGCAAACAAC
Source organism: Myroides sp. C6-3 (assembly GCF_050522425.1). Taxonomy (NCBI): domain Bacteria; kingdom Pseudomonadati; phylum Bacteroidota; class Flavobacteriia; order Flavobacteriales; family Flavobacteriaceae; genus Myroides; species Myroides sp. C6-3. The sequence goes on from NZ_JBMVQP010000024.1 coordinate 59,575, forward strand.
AAGACATGAATTTTGTTATGAAACACTTTTTTGCAATTAGCTTCCTTATTGGGCTATATTGCACCTCTAGTTCTCCTCTTCATGCCAACGAAGGAAAAGCGTCTTGGAAAGAACATCTCCTTCCGTTAATGGAAGCCACAAAAGACACCGTCTTCATTGATCTTAAAAACGATCCAGACTTTAAATTTTCTAATAATTTGCGTTGGTTCCAAGATCCTGAACGTTCTCTTTTTGGAATAAAAACAAAAACAGGCGAGCTGTTTATCGAACCTTTGTTTCACCAAATCGAATCCTTTGTAGAAAATATCTCCATCGTCACTTTTGAAGGTTTTCAAGGTGCAATCAACGATAAAGGCGAAATCGTGATTCCTTATATCTATGAAGAATTACAAACAAGTAGCGAAGATCGAATTGCCTTTTACGAAGGCGGATTGTGGGGCTTCTTCTCCACAACAGGAGATAAAGTTATTCCCGCCACCTATGAATTTGTTGGCAATTTCTCTGAAGGCCTAGCCCTCGCCTCAAAAGATAACCTATTTGGCTACATCAATAAGGCAGGCAAAGTAATGATCCCTTTTCAATACGAATACGCCAGTAACTTTGAAAATGGACAAGCACAGGTCGAAGTTAAATTTCGCTCTTTTACCATTAATAAAAAGGGAATGAAAATATCGAATTAGTGAACGGTTAACAGTGAACGGTTTAAATTTTCTGAATAGATCAATAGTACTTTAATCGAAAACCTTCACAAAGCACAAACCGAACAAAGCACAAACCGAACAAAGCACAAACCGAACAAAGCACAAACCGAACAAAGCACAAACCGAACAAAGCACAAACCGAACAAAGCACAAACCGAACAAAGCACAAACCGAACAAAGCACAAACCGAACAAAGCACAAACCGAACAAA
>NZ_JBMVQP010000025.1:0-54442 GCF_050522425.1 Myroides sp. C6-3
AAACAACGAACAAAAAACAACGAACAAAAAACAACGAACAAAAAACAACGAACAAAAAACAACGAACAAAAAACAACGAACAAAAAACAACAAACAAAAAACAACGAACAAAAAACAACAAACAAAAAACAACAAACAAAAAACAACAAACAAAAAACAACAAACAAAAAACAACAAACAAAAAACAACGAACAAAAAACAACGAACAAAAAACAACGAACAAAAAACAACAAACAAAAAACAACAAACAAAAAACAACGAACAACGAACAAAAAACAACAAACAAAAAAACCACCCCTACAAAGGAATGGCTTTTCTATTATTGATAATCTTCTGTTAACTGTTAACAGTTAACTCTCCACCTACATCAATCGAATTTTAGCGTTTAAGCGATCGACTAAGTCTTTAGCGATATGCGTGGTAAATGTTTTTTTTCTGTATTTGGTTACCGGTTGAATCCCCGTAATAACATTGGTGATAAAAATCTCATCTGCTTTTTGTAACTCAAATGGTGATATAGCGCCTTCTTCTAAGGTCAAATTAGGGTGTTTTCCGATAAGCTCTATGATTTGCTTGCGCATTACACCTTTTATACAACCTTCGTCCAAAGGAGGCGTTTTAATTGTATTTTGACTCACCACAAATAAATTTCCATTTACGGCTTCGATGATATTCTTTTTATCATTGACCAACAAACAGTTTTGGTAGTCATTTTCTGAAGCAAAGATACTTGCCAACACATTTACAGCTCTATTGGTTGTTTTTACAGTAGACAACAAATTGGCTGCAACGTAAAAGTCTTTGTACAATTCAACTTCATATGCTTGGTCTTGAAAAGCATAAACGGTTTGATCTAAAGCTTCTGCAGTAGCGACAAATCCGATACTTTTATTTTCTTGCGGCAGGTACTTCCCTACTGCATCGCGATAAACGGTTAAACGCACGCGATAAGCTTTTGCATTGCCTGAACAAGCGTCTACTGTTTTTATAATTTCTTCTTGAAAATTTTCTAAAGTAAAATGCATGGGAATTTCCATTCTCATGATTCTCATGGATGACATCAATCTAAAGTAGTGGTCTTCAGCGAATAAAACTTTTTGATCTAAGACTCTAACTGTTTCAAAAACAGCGTCTCCGTATAAAAATCCACGGTTGTTTTCTATTGCAAGGTCAGTAGTAGAAACAAGTTTGCCGTTAACATTAATCATAGTTCTAATTTGTGATTACTATTAACGGCAAATATAAGTTATATTTTATGGAATTTAAGCAGATCCTAGGACTTGTTTTAAATCCATAATTTGATTTTCCCACAATTGTTTTGATTCATTCACTTCGTCTGCTTCTGCGAAGTCTGTTACAATAATAGTGACATCTTTCGTCAATTCATCGCGGATAATTTTTATCTCAAAATAGTATTCCGTATCCTCACCGTCCTCATCTAACCATCTATAACGTACTCTTTCGTCTGTTTTTCTTGTAACAACTCTTGCTTTTTCCTCCGAATCTCCCCATATAAAAGAATAAACTTCTCCTCTAGAGTTAACATTGTCAGCAAACCATTCGCTTAATCCTGAGGGATCTGACACGTATTGATATAACAGTTGAGGGGATGAATTTATTGAAAATTCTAATTCATATTTTTCTTTCATAGCTATACTTAAAAAGTTATAATTCCTCGAATATAATCATATTTTGGTAATAAAAAAATATTTTTTAAGAAGGCTACTATTTGCTTTATATCGAAATAATAGTAACTTTGCACTCGCAATCCTAGAAACAGGATAAAAATCGACATTTGGCGAGGTAGCTCAGTCGGTTAGAGCGCAGGATTCATAACCCTGAGGTCACGGGTTCAACTCCCGTCTTCGCTACAGAAACACAAGACTTAATCGAGAGATTAGGTCTTTTTTTTTTGCACTTAAAATCATCTGATTTGTGGCGGAAGTTGCTTTTGCCTCATACTTTCAACAAGTTGACTGATGCGTTTCTGTTTGGTTTCTTCTCGCTTAGCAAGGACAATCCAACTCAATATTATTTTCCTTGTGGACTTACTCAAGCTGAGGTAATACTCTTTTGAACCGCTGTGTTGAGCAAACGCTAATTCTAACTCTTCTGGGATGATCAATGCTTCTACCTCATCCAAAATAGCCCACGAGCCGTTTTGTTTGGCAATTGCGATGCTTTCAAATCCCGCTTTTGTCATTTGGTTGTTGTCAATGAGCAACTGAACGATCTCTTTATTGATTTTAGACCAAACACTCTTGGGTTTACGCTTGCTAAAGTATTGGATAGACGATGAATCATCTACTTTTTTTCTTGTACTGTCAATCCACCCAAAACAAAGGGCTTCATCTACTGCTTCTCGCCAACTGAGTGAGGGAATATTTGACTTTTTGGTGTAATACACTAACCAGATAGACTGCTTCGTTTCGTGATTCTCCTCTAACCATTGCCTCCAGGCTGCTCTGCTTTGTGGATAAAATGTTTCTATTTCTTTCGTCATATTACTCCTTATTTGGATTATTCTCCGCTGATCTTGTTTTATCTGATCAAAGGTTAGGCAAACTTAAAACTGCCTGATGACAAGAGTATGTCAAGAGTAAAAAATGGATGTGATCTTTTCGAGATAACTAATGGATGTGGTTTTAATTCTTGTAGGGTTTGATTAACAGCAGAACCGAATGCTGGGGATTCTTAATCTACACCTTTTTTTACTAACAGAATCCTCACTAAATGACAAAACCCGCTGATCTAATGACTAACGGGTTTTTGCTTCTTTTATAATTTAGACGCACGGACTGCAAGTCCGCGCGATCGGGGTTTGCACCCGAGGCTTTAGCCGAATTGAACGAAGTTAAATCCGCGCGATCGGGGTGTTTATAACTCTCTTTTGTATTGAATACTTTCTGTCAACCGTTAACGGTAAAATAAAATTATTTCACATATATTGTTTTATTAAAATAAATTTTCCTCGCTATTGAATCATTCAAATTCAAATCAATCCCACTATTTTCATAGTTAGGATGAATTTCTTGTAAGACTCCCCTAAAGTTATATTGACCTCTTTTTGAAAATTTTAAAGCAGTTAAAACTTGTAAATTATAGGAGTTATATTCTTTTTGTCGCTTTTCATTTTTCAAACTTAACAAGGTATCCATTTCAATTTCATAAAAATTAGAATAATCACTTTTTAATTCATGAGTATAATCTTTAGGGATATATACAACTACGTCAGAATCAAATGAAAAAAGAGGCATTTCTAAAGTAATTAAAACTTTGACTATTTCATTTACATTAACTGTATCGCTTTTCATTTCAATTTTAATATGATTACCAATATTTTTGCGAATCTTTCCTTCCTTATCATAATACCATCCTTGATTAACATATTGTTCTCCATTAACAATTAAATATTCTAGTTTTTTTGATACTTGATCATCATCATAAAAATTCCATTCACCAATTCTTTTATGTTTATACAATATCCCTTCTTCTAGTTTCTTTCCTTCTTTGGAATAAAAAACCTTTTTTATTGAATCTTCTTTTAAATTATATTGAATGCTTTTCACTATCAACTTAGGTGTATCATAAAATTCAACTATTGAATCTCCTATTTTTCCATTAACATAATAACTCAATATTTTTAAATTTTGAGTTGGATAATATTCTTCATATTTCCCATGTAAAAAATTACTTTTTTGATAATAAACTTTATATAAACCTCCATTCTCATAATATTCTTTTTTCTTATTACACGATATAACGAAAAAAAGGATCAATAACAAACAAATATTATTTTTCATAAACCTATTATCTTTTTATTTCTTTTACTTTAATACTGATTGAATCTATCCCATCAAGTTGTAACAAATCATTTGACATAGATTTTGCATTTTTCATTCCTACTGGATTTAAACTAGGATGAGCCTGATAATTTGTATCTGATTTAGAATAACCTGTAACAGAAAATATTGTGTCTCTAGGTTGGCTTGCTTTTGAAATTAAATCAATAACCTCATTACCCGCTTTCTCAATTGATTGAGCAGTATCCATTCCTGATTTAAAATATTCACCAATTCGCTTAGCTTCACTCAAAATTGTTGCAGGAGCATTGTTACCCTTTAATCCTGAAGTTGGAGCACCTGCAAATCCACCAACACGCAAAAACACATCTCCTTCTACACTTTCTCTGACTTTGCCTGTAGTTTTTTGTCCCTGATTACCTCCCTGCTTACTATAAAAGTCAACAGCTCCATCTTCATCAGTTTTGCTAACATCTTTAAAAAATGAAGAAACCCAAGTAACAATATCTTTAACTCCACTTTTCTCATAATTCTTTTTTGAATCAGATTTAAATCTATCAAAAGTATAATTACTCTGGGGTTGTTTCACTGGATCTCCTTCTCCTGTTTGCTCCGCACTCATCCCAGTCGGGTCAACCAAATTAATCGGGTTATTATGTACATAATGGTACGGATTCCATCCCGGGAACTGTTCCGCCAACGGGTCCACACTCAAAAACATACTTGTTCCCGGGTCATAATACCTTGCTCCATAGTAATAGTAACCTGTACTTTGATCCAACTCTTTCGCATTAAACTTATACGTATTTTCCAATATATTGTTGGTACTTTGCTCCACCATAACCTCACCGAACGGTAAATATTCTATATACTGTACTGGTTTACCGAATACGTCTGTAATATACGAAGTACTTCCCAAATGGTCGCTATGATACCACCAAACAGGACCTATTTGTGTTACCGGATTAGCTACAATAACGTCATTTGCAGGAGGATTATCCACCCAAGTATCACCAACAGCAGGAGGCAGAACAATTGGTGGAAAAACAGGATCCTTATCTGATGTGCCTCCTCCGCTACCTTTGGGAACTTCTGGAATATCTAAATCACAAAATCTAATATAAAATTCATTTTCTGTTTTTATCCAACCTTCTCCAATTGGGTGTTTTCCTGGTATATAGACTCCTCCCAAATTATAACAATTAACACAATTAGAACAAGTTAAACACTTATAAACAACCTCCCTTTCTCTAATCCCGCTTCACCCAACTACTTTCCCTTTTCTTTTTAGACACAGGGTTAGCTCCCCAGCTACTAGAACCTGTTTTTGTCCAAACCATATCATGAGTGAGGATCATTTTGATATACCCCCAAATCCCCAATGTTAGAATTACAATAAAAAAGACAAGAAGACCTGTAGCAAAGAGCGGAATTTCGTTCCCATAAAAGAAAGCGTAAATCAACAAAGCATCAAAAAGGATCATCACGAGTGGAATAAAGAAATTTACCGCTACAGTCTTAACAACCTTCAAATAGTAATCCATGTTGTAGTTCAAGCCATATAGCAACACCCCCCAAAAGGCAAATATCAAAACGATGATCGTGACCAAGGTACCGAAGAACAGCATATACGTATTAAACCCTAAAGTCAAACTATCACCTGTTAATTCGTTGTAGTATACAATAACCGTATCTCCTACGGCAGGTTGATGACTAGACGAATAAAATAGGGTATGTTCAACCCGTTCACCAGAGGTGGTAAAAAACGCAACAGTGGGTGTGAACATGGTTGTTGTGGTTCTCGCCTCTGCATCGTGACTTTCGTAGGAAGAATACGATACAATTTGAGCCGTATACCGCTCGCTATCCATCAATTGTTTCGTTGTTTTACGTAGAGAAGACGCTATTCCTATAGTAACAGATATAGTCAAAACCATCAAAATAGTTACCACAAGAAAAACATAGCCAAAACCCAAGCAACCTAAGTTGCCTTTTCCGTTTTTCGCTCGCCGTTGTCCTATACTATACGTTAGATACAAGCTAAAAACCACAGCTAAAGCTCCACTCCATCCATAGGTAGTTAAACCAAGGGGAATACCGGTAAACAACATGATTCCCATACTTAGTTATAACGCGATGTTTGGTGTTTAAACGTTCGTTTTTCGCGTTGTATTAAATCATTCTCGTGTTTGGTTGTAGGGGTAGTAAACACAGAAGTAGCATCAGCTACCGTTGCAGTAGGAGGTACAAGTGGATGATTGGATGTTTCGTTCGTTGAATGAACCGTCCAATATTGCTTTGCACTTCGCACGCGTAGGAGAACAACAATTGAGAAGTACAGCGCATAAATACCTAGAAAGAGGGAGAAAAAATCGATTTCCTCCTCATAGGCAAAAATTCTATTTTGGTAAAAAATAATAAGTACGCAGCCAAACAAGAGCAATCGAAGGGGTTTCAACAGTAGTTTTATTCCTATTTTCCCTTGTTGCATCACCTTTTTACCAGACAGTACAGACCAGAAAATCAATACAAGTGAAAGAACAAGTCGAAGTGCAAAAAAAGCAACTAAGAGGATGGCATATGCAATTCCAAGATCCTCATAAGTCAACCAAAACGTTCCCCCCATTTCATCGAGAAGTACCACTTGCTCAGTAGCACCAAAGTAATCTACGGTTAAATCGCTTAATCGCTCCGCAGGAATGAATCCTTGTGTTCCATCTTCCTTGTCGTATATAATACCCGTATACACCGCTTCATATTCATCCCTAACCTGTTCTAACTTTCCGGTATAGGGTTCTCCCATAACTAACGCACTAGCCATTTCTAAGGGAATAGTCGCCAAGGAAAGTAGCTGTGAACTCCCATAAGACATAAAGACAAGTATAAAAATAAAAGGCAACCAACTTGCCGTTTTTCCTTTTGATCTACTCATAACAATTGTTTTTCTTTTTCTTTCGCATCGGAATCAAAAAATATTTTGTTCCTTTCTGCAAGATACTACATTAATAAAACATAGCGTTTATACTTTTGCCATAGACACAAAAAAAGGGATACATTAATCTGTATCCCTTGGTATTTTAAACGCAATCACTTGCTTATTCTCCATTGATAAAAGTCAAAAGCACATCATAAAATTTGATGCCCTTCGCTTTGATATCCTTTATTTTATTGCCAATTTATTAATTACATGTTCGATGAACCAGTTTGGAACTTTATTTTTAGATACTAAAATTTCAATTGCTCCATTTTCTAGCTCAGCAATTAACTCCATTTTATCTGTTGAATTATCAAAAACATACGCTCTATCCACTAGTAAAAGTGCAGGAAGTAAATTACTTAATGTTTCTGCATATCTTCTTTTTACGCGATTTTCATCTACATTATGCCCTCCTTTTTCCACGCGGTTTAAAACTCTAGAAACGTTAATGTCAGCATCTTGTAGACACACAAAGTATAAATAGGTTTTATATCCCAATTCTTTTGCGTGACGAATTTCATCTAGCTTAGAAGGATGACTCATAACAGATTCGAAAGCGTAATTTGATCCTTTTTTCAAAAGGTGCTTACGCAAAAAAGAAGTGATTAAAGATGCTTCATAACTGTGGGTTTGTTTTGATTTATCGACAAGTACATTTTCTCGTATTTCAACGTCAATTGTATGTCTCTCAAATGCAGCTTTCTCAATCAGTGTATGCGTATGGGGTTCGTCTTTAAAAGCATCTAAGTCTTCTTGCGTCAGTGTCAAACCAAAAGATTCGATATTAATAAATCCTTTAGATGAAATTTCTTTTTCCACTTCATCCGAGTTAATAAAGTGTCCCACATTAAACTGTTCTTTGATCGAAGCAAACAAAGTTGATTTACCAGAACCGTTAGGTCCACCAAATACTCTTAGTCTTTTGATTGCAGACATATTTTAACTCCTTTGGCTAAACTGATGTTGCTTTTTACTTGCTTTATTTTCTTTAGTTCTCTTATTGAACCATCAGGTTCTTGCAAGATCACGGTATTGCCCTTCACCATCTGTATAGGTAATTCTAATGCAGTAGAAATTCGCACAGCAGTAGATGAAGCTTTTTTAGCAGCTCTCACTATTAATTTTCGCTCCTCACGCAACTTAGTTGTCGATGTATTTTTTCTTACTTGTCTTTGCATTGTAATTCCTTTAATTAGAAGTGATAAAGTTACAAAACTTCGGGTTGCTTTCCTAAAAGATTTTAAACCCTATGCAAGTGAAGAATCCCTTCACCCGACACGTACAAGATACAAAAAATAAAAAAAGAGATGTATTACTGCATACATCTCTTGATATGTTAATCGCGATCACTTGCTTATTCTCCTTTCATAAAGGTCAAAAACTCATCGTAGTACTGCGCTAAAAGAATTTGATATCCTTCACTTTGGTCTACTTTTATTTTTTCTGTTTCAGGTTGACTAACGAAATAGATCACAAAAGCATCTACGTGATATTCAGGAATACCAAGATCTTTCATTAACTCTTCTCTTGGATACTGTTTGTAAAAAGACGTCATATTCATTTCAATCCTTTCATATTCCAACAGTTTCAAATCGCGTTTTCTTCTTCCATTCAATCGATTGATAATACCTTCAATACTAATTCCCATTTTCAGGTCATTTGTAGCACTGAATATACGATTATTTCTATTGTATCGCTTTTCTGCTGCTGTCATTTTTTTGCCGCCAAATTCCATTTCACCTTGACCAAATTCTTTTTTCACAATGACAATTTCCTCTAGATTTTGCCCTGGTTTGATTAAAACAGGAGTAATGCGCTTCGTTTGCAAATCACCTTCGTCAATTACATATAGCATGGTTGCACTGTACTCACTTGTAAAACGCAACGTATCACCTAAACTCGTTTGGATTAAAAAATAGCCCGTTTGATCCGCTTGTGTTTGTTCTTTTGTATTCTTGTTTTCAATTTTCACAGGAATAATCTGGCCATTGTACAATCGAACACGTCCATCTATTAACGTAGGGCGCTGCTCATAGGAGTTTAATCCAAGACAAAGGATACTCACTAGAGCAAATACATATTTCATAGTTTGTTTTATTTTGTTTGATAAATATAATTACTTCAAAGAATAAAAAAAATTATTCTTTTCCTAATCCATCAATTCTTTCTAGTACATAAGCAGGTGGAACAGTTGGTCTTCCCGTTTTCATATCCACAAATACCAACATCGAATAGCCCGTTGTTAATAACTCCCCTTGTTGATTGTACAATTCGTAGTCAAATTCTATTTTCACTCCACTACATTGTTTAAAAATTGTACGTATACAAAGATCTTCATCGTATTTTGCAGGTTTCTTATAGTTCATAGTTAAAGAAACTACAGGAAGCATGATTCCCAATTCTTCCATTCGTTTATAGGATATCCCTAAATTGCGGAGCCATTCAACTCTCCCTATTTCAAAGTATTGCGCATAATTTCCGTGATACACCACACCCATCTGATCTGTTTCAGCATAACGCACACGTACTGTGTAATCAAATTCTTTCATATTCTTTTTAATTTTATTTGACTAATTGAATTATAAATGTACTTACCATTTTTTTTTGAAAATTACAATGACTTAATCGTTTTTTTATCCCAAAAATTGTTCACATATTTGCCATCTGATTCGACACCGACATCAATCCAAAAAACATTCAAAAATAGTAACTGTTTTTTTAAAAATCTAACCAAAAATGCACGAATACAAAGACATGACAGCGCAATCTGCTTGGAATGCTTGTCTTGAATTCATAAAGGATAACATAGGGGAACAAGCGTTTAAGACTTGGTTCATGCCTATTAAAGCCATTGAATTAACAGAAGACAAGTTATATATACAAGTGCCTAGCAAATTCTTCTATGAATGGCTAGAAGAGCACTACGTAAGTATATTGAAAGTTGCGTTGACAAAAGTGTTAGGTGGCAATGCAAAGTTACTATATAAAATACAGATGGAAAATGTATCTGGCAACAAGCAGCCATTTACAGAGCAGTTACCTAGTTCTCAACGCGGTCCTGTCAAACCACAAGAATTGGATGTTCCCGTTCAGAATAAAAATCCTGAACTTAAGAATCCTTTCATTATACCGGGAATTCGAAATGTAAAAATTGAGTCACAATTAAACGCCAATTATTCATTTGACAATTTCTTAGAAGGCGATGCAAACCGTTTAGCGCGTTCTGCAGGTATGGCGGTTTCTAAAAAACCAGGAGGAACTTCATTCAACCCTTTATTGATTTTTGGTGGTGTTGGACTAGGAAAAACACACTTAGCGCATGCTATTGGTGTTGAAATTAAAGAATATTTTCCCGATAAAACTGTCCTTTACATCTCTGCGGAGGTGTTTACACAACAGTATGTGGATTCTGTTCGCAAGCAAACGAGAAATGACTTCATCTATTTTTACCAATTAATTGACGTATTAATTGTCGATGATATTCAATTCTTATCAGGTAAATCTGGAACGCAAGATGTATTTTTCCACATCTTCAACCACTTACACCAAAATGGAAAACAAGTAATCTTAACTTCTGATAAGGCACCTGTTGACATGCAAGATATCGAGCAACGCTTGTTATCTCGTTTCAAATGGGGATTATCGGCTGAAATTCAAACACCTGATTTTGAAACTAGAGTTAAGATTGTAAAACATATTTTATACCGTGATGGGGTTACAATGCCTGAAAACATCATCGAGTATATGGCTAAAAATGTTTCGACAAACGTTCGTGAATTAGAAGGAGCTATTATTTCTTTAATTGCGCAATCTTCTTTCAACAAACAAGAAGTAACAATTGATTTAGCCCGTCAAGTCATTGAGAAATTCATTAAGCACACGCAGAAAGAAATTTCTATTGACTATATCCAAAAAGTAGTTTCTGACTATTTCGACATGGATATTGAAACATTAAAGTCAAAAACGCGTAAGCGCAACATTGTTCAGGCGAGACAATTGGCGATGTTCTTTGCAAAGAAATACACCAAAGCTTCTTTAGCTAATATTGGATCTCAAATTGGAAAGCGCGATCACGCAACAGTATTACACGCTTGTAAAACAGTGGATAACTTACTGGAAACAGATAAAGAATTCAAGAAGTTTCACGACGATATTAACCAAAAGTTTTCGATGTAATGAAAGTAAAAGTACTGATGGTTTGTTTAGGCAATATATGTAGATCTCCTTTAGCGGAAGGCATTTTACAGGCTAAGCTTCCTCAAGAACACTTTTTAGTTGATTCAGCAGGAACAGGAAATTGGCATGCTGGTGAACAACCGGACTCACGTTCAATTGACGTGGCAAAAAAATACGGTATTGATTTGACTGCGCAACGAGCCAGACAATTTCAGAAGAGTGATTTCAGTACATTTGATCATATTTTCGTTATGGATCAATCTAATTACAACAACGTAATCCAATTAGCCGAAACAGCAGAAGACAAAGCGAAAGTACGCTTGCTTTTAGAAGTAGTTGATGCAACAAAAAAAGCTGAAGTTCCCGATCCGTACTACGGAGGACCTGATGGCTTCGAACAAGTATATCAATTAATCGATCAAGCATGTACCCTTATCGCTAGCGATTTAAAATCTTAGTAACTACACTATAAACAAGGAAGAAATTGTATTTCTTCCTTTTGTTTTTTCTAAACTGCTTTACTTACCTTTGCAAGTAAAAACACAGTCTATAAAATATATGGATAAAGCAACTCAACACGGAACTTTGTATATGATTCCTACTACATTAGGTGATAACGAACCCATGCAAGTTCTTCCTCAAACCGTAAAAGACACCATTGATCGATTAAACATCTTTATTGTTGAAAACGAAAAAACGGTTCGCAAATTTATCAAGCGAATCGCTCCAGACAAAAAACAGTCAGAATTAATCTTATTTCCCTTAAATAAACACACGGATTCCGCTACATATAAGCAGTATATTCAACCGTTAATAGAAGGAAAAGACGTAGGAGTCATTAGTGAAGCAGGTTGTCCTGGGATTGCAGATCCAGGGGCCGCCATTGTAGAACTAGCACACAAGCAAAATATTCGTGTACTGCCTTTAGTTGGTCCTTCTTCTATTCTACTCGCTTTAATGGCTTCCGGAATGAATGGACAGAGTTTTGCTTTTAACGGTTATTTACCCATCGATAAAAACGAAAAAAAAGCAGCCTTAAAAACCTTTGAACGCTTGTCATTTGAAAAGAGTCAATCGCAAATTTTCATCGAAACTCCGTATAGAAACAACCAACTATTACAAGATCTAATCCAGACCTTACATCCTAATACACTCCTGTGTATCGCTTGTGATATCACACTAGAAAGTGAATTTATACAAACCAAACCAATTTCGGCTTGGAAGCGAATAACAATTGATTTACACAAGAAACCGTGTATTTTTATTTTGCATAAAAATTAATTGAAAAGAGGAAAGAGATTTCCTCTTTCCTCTTTCTATTTAACTTTAATCGAACAGCCAATTGCCACGGTTGTGGTTTGTTCAATTGCTTTTCCTGCTAACAAAGCATCTACGGCCTTTTCTACATATTTTTCAGTTACTTGACTAGCATCTTCATAATTGTCATCAATAGCTCCGATGTATTTCACGTTATTTTTACCATTTTCTTTTTGTAAGATAAATACATGAGGTGTTTTTGTTGCTCCATATTGAGGATATACTTTTTGCCCTTCATCTAACAAATACGGAAAAGTAAATCCTTTGTCCTTGGCTCTGATCTTCATCAATTCCAATCCATCTTCCGGTTGAACAACAGGATCATTAGGGTTAATTGCTACAACAGGATACCCTAAAGCTTTGTATTTTTTATCTAGCTCAATAATGCGCTCTTCATAAGCTTGTGCATACGGACAGTGATTACAGGTAAAAATCACAATAAACCCTTTTGCATCAACAAAAGTAGATAAGCTGTGTTTTTGATCATCTGTACCAATCAGGCTAAAGTCTATGGCCGAATCCCCTACCTTATAGCCCAATACCTCCTTAAAGTCGTTTACCGGCTCGATCACCTCTTCTACAGGATCAATAGCCTCAATTTTTTTTGCATCCTTCTTGCAACTGATAAGAGCTATACCACACAGTACAGCTAAAGCTAATTTTTTAAGCATAATTTCTAGTTTTTATTGGATTATTTGTTTGAGTTCTGCATAAGATAATACCCCTTCGTGAAAATAGATTTGTTTGCCATTTTTATAGATAGCCGTAGCAGGAATAGCACCACTCCAAGATTTATCAATGGCGGGAATCCATTCATTCATGCGCTTTACATCAGCTAACAAAACCACTGGTGGCGTTAATTGATGCTCTTCAATAAAAGGTTTTACTTTCGTTTCGTAAACAGCAGATCGATCTAAACTAACCAAGACCATTTCAAAATCAGGTCGTTCTTTATATTCCTCGTACACCCGTACGAAATCAGGCAATTCTTTTACACAAGGAACACACCAAGTCGCCCAAAAATTAACGACATATACTTTATCATCTTCCTGGTTTACCGCTTCTAAAAGTACGTGATAATCTTCTACCACCCCTTCTAGAGCAAAGGGTTCCGTTTGAGACTCCCCATTTTTACAACTCACCGTTAATACGAAGAGTAGAACTGCTACTAGATTTTTACTCATAGGATATACTTGTTTAAACAAATATAATTTTTTTTTGGAAGCTAGAAGGGGTTGTTTGTTGTTTGTTGTTCGGTGAGGTGGTGAGACGCTGAGGTGGTTCTCAACAACCCACTACCTTTTTGTGAGGTTTGCTCTTTGTGAGGTTTGCTCTTTGTGAGGTTTGCTCTTTGTGAGGTTTGCTCTTTGTGAGGTTTGCTCTTTGTGCGTTGTGAGAGACTCTCAACGAACGACGAAAAACGAACAACTCACCCCAAAAAAAAAACCACTCCTACAAAGGAATGGTTTTCTATACTTGATGATCTTCTGTTAAGCGTTAACTGTCAACCAATCTATTCTTTCGTTTTTTCTTTGGGATAAATAAATCCTAATCCCACTCGAGTCAACATTTTTTTGACAAAGTTCCAGAAGAACTCGCGTTGACCAAATAAAGTTCCGATACAAATCAGAATTACTTTATACATGGGAAAGATAATTAAAACATAAAGTACCCAATACAGTACAGGATGGGTCAACCCTCTTTCTATCCCTAAATATGTCAAAATAGGTTTCGAAATAAATGCTGCTGTTGAACCCGTAATTGCAAATACAACTAATATTATTACAACTTGAAAATTAGAAGTAAGTCCCCAACGTTGCTTTAACTTTTCCATTTATTTATTTTAAATCTAAACAAAAGTAGTGCTTTTTTTGAGTAGTAAAAAACTAATTTTTACTTAAATATAAAAGCCACTCCAAAGAATAGCTTTTATACATTATAATTCAATCTGATTCAGTGTTTCCAACACATATTCATGCATAACTTCTCGATAATCTAAATGGGTAACCAGACGTAGCCATCCTTTTCCAATTTCGCTAATGAGAATATTTTTTTGTTTGAGTTTATCTAAAAACGGTTTGATGCTTGCATCGTCTTCTAAGCGAAAGACCAAGATATTGGTTTGTACTGGAAGGATTTCTTTCACCCATGTTTTCTTGTTTAACAACATCTCAATTTGCTTGGCTCTGTAGTGATCGCGTTGCAAGCGACTCACGTTATTTTTCAGTGCGTACAAAGCAGCAGCGGTTAAATACCCTGTTTGTCTCATTCCACCCCCCATAACTTTTCTAAGACGTATTGCACGGTGTATTAATTCCTTAGATCCTAACAACACGGATCCCACAGGGGCACCTAAACTTTTAGAGAAACAAACCGAAATCGTGTCAAACAAAGCACCAAACTGCGTTGGGTGTTGAGACTTGGCCACTAAAGCATTCCATAAACGAGCACCATCTAAGTGCATTTTTATTCCATAAGCATCACATACTTCTTTGATGCGTTCGATTTCACTTAGCTCATAACAAGCACCGCCTCCCATATTGGTTGTGTTTTCTAAACACACTAATTTAGTCAAAGGCAAATGAATATTCGTAGGATCCGTATAGTGATAGGCGACATCTTCTGCTGTAATTCGCCCGCGGTCACCATCTACTACTGCACAACTCACTCCGTGATTGACCGCAGCTCCTCCTCCTTCGAATTGATAAATATGAGAACTTCTATCGCAAATTAATTGATCACCTGGCTGTGTATGTAGTTTAATCGCAACTTGATTAGCCATAGTTCCTGAAGGAAAAAACAAGGCAGCTTCCATTCCAAACAACTCTGCAACAGCAGCCTCTAGTTCATTTGTGCTTCCATCCTGTTTATAAACATCATCTCCTACTCTTGCTTTTAGCATATAGTTCAACATTTCTGGAGTAGGTTTCGTAATTGTATCGCTAATTAAATTAATTTCCATAAATCCACAGGAATAAGTATTTTTGCTTGTAAAAGTATTAAAAATTATGGTAACCACAGAACAACAGAAGGACATTATTGATCGCCTTGGTGCGTTAAGGAGGTATCTTTGACGTCGACAAGAAGTTAATCGAAATCGCAAACGAAGAAGAAAAAACGTTTGCTCCGGACTTTTGGAACAACTCCAAAGAAGCGGAAATTATTGTTAAGAATCTAAAATCCAAAAAGAAATGGATTGAAGATTACGAGCAAGCAAAAAATCATTTAGAAGAACTTCAAGTTCTAATCGAATTTTACAATGCCAAAGAAGCAACGGAAGAAGAAGTTGTTGACCAATACAAAACTACCCTTGAACTCATTGAAAATCTAGAATTCAAGAATATGTTATCCGACGAGGGTGATAATATGAGTGCTGTATTACAGATTACTGCTGGTGCTGGAGGTACAGAAAGTTGTGATTGGGCTTCTATGTTGATGCGAATGTATATCATGTGGTCTGAAAACAGCGGGTATAAAGTAAAAGAACTAAACTATCAAGAAGGAGAGGTTGCAGGAGTAAAAACAGTTACCTTAGAAATTGAAGGTGAATTTGCTTTTGGTTATTTAAAAGGGGAAAATGGCGTACATCGTTTAGTTCGCATATCTCCTTTTGACAGCAATGCCAAACGCCATACGTCGTTTGCTTCTGTTTACGTCTATCCATTGGCAGATGACACCATCGAAATTGACATTAGCCCATCGGATATTTCATGGGAGACTATGCGTTCCAGTGGTGCAGGTGGTCAGAACGTGAACAAGGTAGAAACCGCCGTTCGCTTAAGACACCATCCTACAGGCATTATTATTGAAAACTCCGAAACGCGTTCTCAGTTAGACAATAAAATCAAAGCCATGCAGCTCTTGAAGTCTCAACTTTACGAAATTGAGTTGAAGAAAAAACAAGCCATGCGCGATGAAATTGAAGCAAATAAGAAAAAAATTGAATGGGGATCACAGATTCGAAACTATGTGATGCACCCGTATAAGTTAGTCAAAGACGTCAGAACCGGCCAGGAAACAACAGATGTTGATTCCGTTATGGATGGAGAAATCGACGCTTTCTTAAAAGCTTATTTGATGATGATGGGACAACAAGAAGAATAATGTAAAAAAGGTGTTAACCGCTTCGGTTAACACCTTTTTTTTGTTTGTTGTCTCCCAACCAACAACATCTCAATTCACCTTCTTCATCACATCTTTCAGCATATGGCGGATTTCTTGAAACATCGCTTTCGTATCTGCTTCTCCTAGATCTTCAGGTTTAAATTCTTCTGTAGCAATACTACAAGCATATTCCCAAATTTCTAGGATGTCGTGTGCTTTAATGCGATAAGGCTCATAAAAGGTATTATCGGAGTGTAATTCATACGTTTCTTGATCGAGGCGATATACTCTCTTATATACCACACCTTCATTGGCTGTCATAATAATATAAGTACGTCCGTTGCGGATGTATTCTAACTGTTCAATATAGCTACCAATAATAAATGAGCCTTCTTGATGTGGAGGCATAGAGTCTCCTTCGATGGGAAAGGCTCGATACTTTCCTTCTCTCAAAAAGGGAAGAGAAATTTGATCTAGATTTTGAATAAATTCAGGATCAGCATAGCCTGATAAGTACCCTGCTCTTGCTTTATGCGGAATTATTTCAATAAAATTATTGCCATTAGGATCAACCATAATAGGCAATAAAATGCGGTTATCTTCCAATTTTAATAAATCTTGCATCGGCACCTTTCTCAAATCAACAGAGATCAGTAAATCCACACTCACGTGAAAATAACGTGAGATTTTCAACAGAACTTCCAAAGGAGGTTCCGAAGCCCCTTCTTCGTATTTTGAATACCGGGCACGCGTAATGAGTAGCGAATCGGCTACTTTTTGCTGAGACAATTCTTTTTGTGCTCGCAAATACCTAATGTTATCGGATAAGTATGACATTTGCTATTATTTATAGCATCAAATATAACAATAATTGCTAACATACGTAGTAAGTTTGTTTAAAATAATTTAATGCTAGATTCATGGAACGCGCAATTGTACATTTAGATTTGGACAGTTTTTTTGTCTCTTGTGAGCGATTAACCAATCGTCAACTCACTGGTATCCCCCTTATTATAGGAGGCGGTGATCGCGGTGTGGTTTCGAGCTGTTCCTATGAAGCACGTGCCTTTGGCGTTCGTTCAGCGATGCCGATTCGCATGGCCATGCGTTTGTGTCCACAAGCTAAAATTATCAAAGGAGACATGGAGCTTTACAGTAAGATGTCAGCAGAAGTAACGGAAATCATCGCCGAAAAAGCACCTGTAATGGAAAAGGCTAGTATTGATGAATTCTATCTCGATTTAACGGGAATGGATCGCTTCTTTAGTGCTAATCAATGGACTTCAGAATTGGCAGCAACGATTCAAAAAGAAACGCATCTCCCTTTGAGTTATGCATTGTCAATTAATAAAACCGTTTCTAAAATGGGAACCAATGAGGCTAAACCAGCTGGGGCTTTAGTTATTCCTGAAAAAGAGGTACAACCTTTTCTCAATCCCTTGTCGATTCGCAAAATTCCCATGCTCGGTCAAGCCACGTATGATTCCTTAGCTCGACTGGGAATTCGAACGATCGAGACCCTAGCAACCATGCCCTCCGAAATCCTGTTTCAACTCTTGGGCAAAAATGGCTTAGATCTTTGGCGGAAAGCAAACGGGATTGATTCTACTCCTGTTGAACCCTATCGCGAACGCAAGTCTATTTCTGTCGAGCATACCTTTTCTCAAGATACCATCGATTTGACGTTATTGAAAACAACGTTACTGGGAATGGTTGAACGCTTAGCCTTTCAATTGAGAGCTGAAGGTTGGCTTACTTCCGTCGTATCTATTAAGATTCGCTATACCAATTTCGATACAGAAACCAAACAATGCAAAATTGCCTATACCTCAGCGGATCACATACTCAATGCTTATGTATTAGACTTGTTTGAAAAGCACTATCAACGACGCATGCGACTGCGATTAATAGGTATCAACCTAAGTGGCTTGGTAAGGGGAAACTATCAAATTAATTTATTTGAAGATTCCCAAGAAATCATGGCGTTATACGAAGCGATGGATCGAATTAAAAAACAATATGGTCTATATGCGGTTCACCGTTGTTCTAGTGCTATACTCAAATCTAAAAAGAAATAAAAATGTTGTTAAATTGTCATTCTTACTATAGTCTGCGCTTTGGCACGATTCCACTAGCGCAATTGGTTTCCAAAGCTCAACAGTTAAAAATTAAGACTTTAGCTCTAACAGACATTCATACTTTTTATGGGATGTACGACTTTATTCAACTTTGTCAAAAGGCCCATATCAAACCGCTCATTGGTGCTGAATTTCGCTTCAATCACCAGTTGCAATACATTGGCCTAGCTAAAAACAACAAAGGGTTTCAAGAGCTCAATCAGTATATTACATTACACAACAAAACCAAACAACCTTTTCCTCCAAAAGCACCAGCTTTTGCGGATACGTTTGTGATATATCCGTTAGAAAATTGTCCTCCTACCCTTGCCGATCACGAATATATTGGCGTTAAACTAAACCAACGCAACCTGTTATACCAAGAGCAGTGGAAAAAACAACTACACAAAATGGTTATTTTACACCCAGTAACGATTCAATGTCCAGAGGAATATGAATTACACCGCATTCTACAAGCCATTGATCAAAATACACTATTGAGTAAGTTGGACCCCAAAACTTATGCGTCACCGGATGAAATTCTCTTGAGTGAAGAAGACCTTTATCAGCATTTCGAATCTTTCCCTCTTTTACTGACCAATACGCAAAAAATAGTGGAAGAAGCTAACTTTTCTTTTGCTGCCAAAAAAAGTAGAAATAAGCTGTGCTATACAGATAGCAAAACCAATGACATGCAGTTACTCACTACACTTGCTAAGGAAGGAGTAGAACGCCGATATGGAGCTACTAACGAACAAGCTAACAAACGCTTACAGAAAGAACTCGATGTTATTGAGCAGCTATCATTTGCCAGCTATTTTCTCATTATTTGGGATATTATTACCTATAGTACTCGACAAGGATTTATGCACATCGGTCGAGGAAGTGGTGCGAACAGTTTGGTTGGTTATTGTATAGGCATTACCAATGTTTGCCCCTTAGAGCTCGATTTGTACTTTGAACGCTTCTTGAATGTCAATCGCAAATCTCCTCCCGACTTTGATATTGATTGGTCTTGGACGGATCGAGACGCCATTATCGATTATATTTTTGAAACCTATGGAGAAGAATACGTTGCCTTTTGCGGCGCTATGTCTACGTTCAAATCTCGTTCTATTACAAGAGAAATTGGCAAAGTATACGGCTTACCTAAAGAAGAACTTGACCAACTCAATCGCCGGTACTCCCCTGAACAAAACGAGACAAATTCCATTGTACAGCTCATTCATCACTATGGTCAAATGCTAGAAGGTTTCCCTAATCAACGCACCATGCACGCCTGTGGGATCATCATTTCGGAAGAACCTTTATCTCATTGTACCGCCTTAGATTACCCACCTAAAGGCTATGCTGTTGCTCAGTTTGACATGCACCTAGCGGAAGATATGGGATTTGAAAAATTTGACATACTCAGTCAACGGGGAATTGGTCATATCAATGAAACAGTAGAACTAATTCGAGAGAATCAACACGTGGATATCGATATTCGAGACATCTCCCTTTCGAAAAACGAAACAAAATCCAATGTGTATTTACAAACGGGAAACACCATCGGCTGTTTCTATATTGAAAGTCCCGCCATGCGAGGCTTATTGAGAAAATTAAAGTGTAACAATTACAAAACATTAGTAGCTGCCTCTTCTATTATTAGACCGGGAGTTGCACAAAGCGGTATGATGCAAGAATATATTTTTAGACACAACAACCCCAACCAATTCGACTATTTTCACGATGTATTTAAAGATCAGCTAGGGGAAACTTATGGAATCATGGTGTATCAAGAAGACGTGATTAAAATTGCGCTTCACTATGGGGGTTTACCTGCAGAAGATGGTGATATCCTCCGTCGTGCAATGAGCGGTAAAAGTCGTTCCAAAGAAGGTTTACAAGCGGTTCGTCAACGTTTTCTTTCACTATGTGAGGAAAAGGGACATCCTCAAGCACTCAGTGAAGAGATTTACCGTCAAATTGAATCTTTTGCAGGTTATTCCTTTTGCAAGGCTCATTCTGCTTCCTATGCGATTGAGAGCTATCAAAGTTTATACCTCAAAGCACATTATCCTTTAGAGTTTATTGTTGCTGTAATCAATAATCAAGGAGGGTTTTACCGTACAGAAGTTTATGTACATGAAGCAAAAATGTCAGGAGCTCGTGTCTTCCCGCCTTGTATCAACCGCAGTATGCAAGGGGCGACCTTGAGAAAACGAGATATTTTTTTGGGATTTCAATTGGTTAAAAACCTAAATAATGCCTTAATTAACGCTATCTTGAAAGAACGTCAAAAAAACGGCACTTTCACCTCACTTGAAAACTTTATTCAACGCATAAGTATCAATCTTGAAGCACTAGAAACACTAATTTTTATTGGCGCTTTTCAATTTACTGGCTTACAAAAGAATGAATTGCTCATTCAAGCCAAATTGCTATATAACAAAAACAAATCAAAATCAACTTGGCAATTACTACAAGAACCCTTGAAAGCCTTCCATTTTCCCAAATTAAAACGCACAGTTGAAGAAGATGCCTTTGATGAATTGGAATATCTAGGATTTCCGGTATCGACAACGCCATTTAACCTCTTACAGACGAAATTTAGAGGAGAAATCACAACCAAAGACTTTCTCTTCCACAAAGATCAAAACACGCGTCTAGTAGGCTATTTAGTAGCTTTAAAACCAATTCAAATCAAAAGCGGTCTCATGTATTTTGGCACGTGGATCGACTCCAATGGGGATTACTTTGACAGCGTACACTTTCCCCATAGCTTACAACAATATCCTTTTCAAGGTAGTGGTTGCTATTTACTACTGGGAACGATTCAAATCGATTATGAAGTACCAACCCTTCATATTTTAAAAATGGCTAAACTGCCGTTTATGCAAGATCCAAGATACGTGAATGGGTGATGGTGTTCGTTGTTTATCGTTGGGTGTGGAATTTAGAGGATGCAACCTATCTCATTAGGTTTATATTTTATTTTAGTATTCGATGAATCTACGCTACGCTCCGATTTTTCCTACGTCGAGGTGACATACGAACCGAAGACTTGACTGTAAGAAAATATTGTTACTCTCCCCAACTTTTGCACCTGATCCCTGATCTTCCTTTTGTAACTGATCCCTGATCATCTATAACTGATAACCAAAAAAAAATCCCCTATAAAGGAGATCATATAAGAAAAAAAATGGCAAGCTACCTACATCGCACCGCTACAACCACATACCTTTGCTGCGTTCCCACCCTGGAGGATTCTGCAGGAGCTGGTCGTGTAGGACTTGCCGTTGCAAATATACAACCATTTTATATTTTTCCAAGTGTTTACAACTATTATAATAACTTTTGTATATTGTAATAAAATTAAAATGACCAATGAAAAGATCTAACATGCTTATACCCTTAGCCTTATCTTTTGCTATTTTCAGCTGTTCTGAGAAAAATAATTTAGAAAAAAATGTAATTTCTTTGAATACATCCGAATTAAAGCAAGTTTACAACGATAAAGAGGCTATAAAATTAAGCTTAAACTTGGCTGAAAATGCCGAATTAGACTCTGTTGTCTATCACCTAAATGACATTCGCTTAGGAGCTGTAAAAGGAAATGAAATACTTCATGCTCCATTAAAAGGACAAAAATTTGGACAATATACCCTTACAGGAACAGCCTATGCAAACAAAGAAAGCATAGACGTTTCTTCTCGTATTGTTATTTTGTCTTCTGTAGCTCCTCAACTGATCAACTACACTATCGTCAATACCATTCCTCATGACATCAAAGCGTATACGCAAGGCTTGGAATTTCACAATGGAATACTATTTGAAAGTACAGGAAATGGAGAAGGTATAGGAACAAGAACTAAAGGAATATCTAGTGTTCGCCAAATCAACCCAAAAACGGGTGAGGTGATTAAAATCAAAGAGCTTCCGATGGAGATTTTTGGTGAAGGTTGTACTATCCTAAATGATAAGCTCTATCAATTGACCTATAAAAACAACGAAGCCTATGTATACAACCCCGAAACCTTGGAAAAAATCGCTACGATTCCCTACTTCAAAAAAATGGAAGGTTGGGGCTTATGTAACGATGGCCAATACTTGTATATGACAGATGGCTCTGAAAAAATCTACAAACTCAATCCCGATACTTTTGAAAAAGTAGATGAAATTACCGTTGCTGCTCAACGTGAAATCTTAGTCAATATCAATGAACTTGAATGGGTAAACGGTAAGATATACGCCAATTTCTATGGTAAAAGCGGTGTGGCTGTCATCGATCCTACAACTGGATCTGTAGAGGGAATCATCGATCTTTCGCAGCTGTATGATTTAGTAGAACACCACCCAGACTTAGACGTCTTGAACGGTATTGCTTATAACGCAAAAACTAATACGTTTTTTGTTACAGGAAAAAACTGGAACAAAATGTTTGAAATCAAAATTATTAAATAGAAAAGAGGAAAAGGGAGAATTTTCTCAAATGAAAACACTTCATTCTTTCAATCACCTATTTCACTAATAAAAAAGAGGATCCTCATGAATGAGGATCCTCTTTTTTTAGGTTTATCTTTCTGTTTTGGTATTCGATGAATATATCTAAGTAGAGGAAGAAGAAAGCGAAACAGGGTGAATTTTCAATTAAAAGGAATTCCTCTTTATCTCATCTATTTTATATTGTTTTTTGTGTTCGATGAGTCTACGCTGCGCTGCGATTTCCTCTTTCCATTACTCATACAAACTCACTCCATTGACATCTGTTGTCAATACTTCAGACATATAATCAAAGAAGGGTTTCATGGTTTCAAAAGTTTGAACCACTTGTAAAATGAATTCTGGCTTTACTATTTCTTCATCTGTAAAGGAACGCATCACTAAAAATTGTTTTTTGCGCAATAAATCTATGGCAGGATGTTCTCTGTCAAATCCCTTAGGTGCTGTTTTGAGCTCCTCCCCCTTTAATTCGCCAAAGGTTTGCACAAATAGCGGGTTATTTATAATTTCGCGTAATTCGGAATCATCTAGGGCAATTTCTTTACGAATGCGCAACAGATCATCTTTATTAGGTTCCCAAAAGCCTCCTCCAACAAAACTCTTTCCAGGTTCTATATTGAGGTAATAACCTCCTCGCAATAGCGGTTTCTTTCTTCCAATATGCAAGCCGAAATAGGTCTTATAGGGGGTTTTATCTTTTGAAAAACGCACGTCTCGATATAACCGGTGGACGTGAAATAACTCTACCTCATCCACAACAGCCATCTGATCAAAAACCGATTTAAAAAACACTTTTACTGCTGTAAAAACAGCGTCAATTTGCGGTTTATTTTCTGTAAACCAAGGTCTATTATTGTTCTTGGCTATTGTTTCTAAAAGGACTAGGTGTTCTCTCTTTAAGTGGTTCATAGGTGTTCTCTCTGCGGTTATATGACAAATTTACTTTAAAATATCTGTATGCTTGACAATATAGGCTTGACGTTGTTCTTCAGAGATCTTCAATCCCTCCTTGATGTAATGATCCATCGAACCATACTCAGCTTCAATTGCTGCGAACATCGCATCAAGATAATTGGGTTTAATCCAAGAGAAATTCTCAATTACCTCATAATCAATCTTTGGAAATAAAAACTTGCCAAACTTAGCTAATTTCATTCTACTAGAAACATCCTCTACTCTTCCGTTATTTGACAATAAGTATTCCTCCATAATCGTTTGACGGTCTACGTTCAAAATACTCAACATAATTGCACCAATCATACCTGTACGATCCTTTCCCGCCGAACAGTGAAACAGTGTTGCATGATTGGAATCTAACATACGCACTACGATATCTCGTATTTTTTGTGGATTATCCAACACGTAAACACCATAAAATTCTTCTACTGCTTGGTTTGACTCTTCCACCGTGACTCTCCCTTTTATCACTTCTTTTTTAGCTTTGCTAAACATATCTTCTGAATCTTCAAACGCTTGCTCATTGTAATACTGAACTGTAGTTGGTAGTCGATCTGGGTGTTTTTTTATTTCTCGATCTGTTCTTAGATCAATAACTTGCGTAATATCGTATGCTTCCAAGGTTTTAAAATCCCTCTTCTTGAGCTTTCCTAAATGTCCACTGCGATAAAAATGCCTCGTTTTAATCACACGTTGATCTTGAGTTATAATACCCCCTAATTCACGCACATTAGCTACATTTTTAATTCCCACACCGGCATTGGCTTTTTGATATACTTCTCTTTGCTTTTCTTCTGGGGTATATGTACTAGTTTTTCCCTTGGCATATTGTTGGGCTAATGCTTGATAATTTTCGGTTGTATCTAACTTTGAAAACACAATGGGCTGATAGGCGCTTTTATAGGAGCAACTTCCTAACAATAATACGCCACCAACAACCAACAGCAATCTATACTTTTTCATAACATACTTTATATTAACCTTTCTCAAAGTTAAGCAATTCTAACCTATTTTCACTTTCAACTCGTTTCTACAAAAAAAGCAATGCTGTACAGCATTGCTTTCTATATTCTTTCATAAGAACCTATTAAACTCCCATAAATTGGAAGGGTTTACTTTCTACGAGTTTATCATTTGATAAACCGAAATACTGTTGTCTCTTGGAAACATCTAATTTTTTCACTTTGTTTTTCTCACCAAAATCCAGCGTTTTCAGATCTAACCACAAAGGTGATAACGTCAATGGATCTTCATAATAGTACACTAAATTCTTCTGATCGGAAACAGCTCTCCATTTTGTGGAAGATAAATTGGGATATCCCTCAATATGAACACCATAAGGGACAGAGCAATTGCGAATTACACTAAACGCAGATCCGACAGCTACCATAGTATCATCACTTTGATCTACGGCTGTAGCGTAGTACGATGCACGAGCAAAGCGGTCTTCTGATCGACCCGTTCCAGGTAATACTTGATTGCCTGGTAAGAATGCCCAATAATCTCTAATGGCTAATTGCTTGTCATACGTTGGTGAATTGGTCACTACCGTATAAGAGGGATCGTGGTAGATTTTTAATTTCCCATCGATATATTCTAGAACTGCATTGTCTCCTTTAGCATCAGACATCGTTAAATGCACTGTTGCTAGCGTAGTTCTTCCTGGTGTATTCGCTGTAACAACTGCAACTGGATTTTTTTGCAAATCAGCAACAGCTTCTGCTACAGTAGCATAATTATCCAATACATACTGAGCCCATATTGCTAAACTCATTCCCTTTTGCTTTCCATTCGGATCATAATCAGGATATTGAGATTCCACCAACCACAAGATATTAGCAACTAATCCTTTTTCATTCATTCCATCTGTTGTAGCAATATCAAAAGCTGATACGATAACACTTCCGTATTTTGACTTCCATTTGGCAGAAGCCTTTCCTACTTCACCTGTGCGTTCCATTCCTCTGGGAAAAACCCAAATATTGGGATCGATCTCATCTTTCCAATCCATTGAACGCGCTGTGATAATAGTATTATTAGGTCCTTTGTATACCACACGGGTACACGCATAAGCATCTGATGCAAGGGGTAGTAAAAAGGCTGCTAAGGCTAAATTAGCTACCCAAATTCTCCATTTTTTCATAGTTATAGAATTATTTATGTTTTTATTTCAGTGCTTGTTTAAAAGCTGTTAAAGCTCTTTCCCGAGCAAATTTGTGTTCTACAAGAGGAGGTACATAGTCTTCAGTCCCATATTCAGGTATCCATCGTTTGATATATTGCTCATCTTTATCGAACTTCTTTTGCTGTTCGGATGGATTAAAAACCCTAAAATACGGAGCAGCATCACACCCACACCCTGCTGCCCATTGCCAATTACCGACGTTCAGTGCTAAATCATAATCGTTTAGTTGTTGTGCAAAATAGGCTTCTCCCCAACGCCAATCAATCAAAAGGTGTTTTACCAAAAAGCTTGCCACAATCATACGCACGCGATTGTGCATATAGCCCGTTTGATTCAATTCTCGCATACCGGCATCAACAAAAGGATACCCGGTTTCTCCTTTACACCAAGCATTAAACTCTGTCTCATCATTTCTCCATTGAATTTTTTCATATTCACTTTTGAAACACATTCTTGCAGAAGAGGGATAATGATATAAAATAGCCATGAAGAACTCGCGCCAAATCAGCTGGCTCAACCAAGTTTCATTGTCACGTAACGCTTGTTTAACACAAGCGCGAATCGACACCGTTCCGAATCGAAGGGCTATTCCCAAATGGGTCGTAGCATCTAAAGCAGGATAGTCGCGTTTTTCGGTATAATTTTGAATAATTGAACGATCCAATACGGGCGGTTGGGCGTCTATTATTTTAGCAGTACAATATCCTATCTTGGACAAACTTGGTAGAGCGGCTTCTTTATCTTTAGGCATAAAACTCACTTCTTTTAACACTGTTGTCCAATCGCTTACGTGTTGTTCTGTTAACCTACTCCTCCATAACTTTGCATAGGGTGTATAAACTTTATATGGAGTATGATCACTTTTCAGCAATTCATTTGCCTCAAAGATCACTTGATCCTTAAAGCTATAAAAAGCAATATTCTTTTGTGCTAACAAGTTTTGTACAGCGCTATCCCTCTTCCTTGCTTGGGGCTCATAATCGGTGTTGGTATAAACTGCTGAAATGGGATACTTTTGCAGCAAATACTCAAAGGTAGGGATCACTTGGTTATGATAGACAAATACTTGACTATTCAGTGGGTACAACACTTCATTCATTTGCTCTAAAGCTCGATAAATATACGGTATACGTCGATCGTCTTTGGAGGGAAATTGATCTAAAATAGCAGGATCAAAGATAAACACGGGCAAAACTTTTTTCCCTGTTCGAATAGCATGATACAATCCAACGTTATCGTGCAAACGCATATCTCTTCGAAACCAAAAAAGTACAATATCTCCCATAGTAACCCTACTAAAAAGACCCTTTATTCTACTTAACAAAGGGTCTTTAAAGATAGTTTTTTTTATTTAGAAATAACCAATAATACTTAGCCAAGTTGTTCCAATAACCAAATAAATAGCCAGCAAAAACACACCAATAATCAATCCGTACATCCACCAAGACTTCAATTCGACATAACCACTTCCGAAAAATACGGGTGCAGGACCATGTCCATAATGGGTTAATGTACCATAGATTGACCCCATATATCCAAGCGTTAAAGCGAGTAACATAGGAGGTACTCCAAGTGAAACTCCTACACCTAACAAGGCTGCATACATGGCTGCAACGTGAGCGGTAGCACTAGCAAAGATGTAGTGACTCAAAAAGTAAACAACCACAATTAGAGGGTAGGCGTAATGCCAGTCAATTCCTCCCATTTGCGTTTTTACCAAATCACTAAACCAGCCAATAAAGCCCAACGTATTGAGAGAACTCGCCATCATAACTAATACAGCAAACCATACAATCGTATCCCAAGCTCCTTTTTCAGATTTGACATCATCCCATGTCAACACAGAGGTTAACAAAAGAATAGATAGCCCGATAAAAGCAGTAGTTGTTGCGTCAATTGTAAATAAATCACCTGTAATCCACAAGAAAAGCAATATAAAGAAAGTCAATAACATCAACTTTTCAGGTAGTGTTAATTTACCCATTTCTCTTAATTTCTCAGCAGCAATCTTAGGAGCATCTCCTGTTTTCTTTAATTCAGGAGGATAGATTTTATACAATACTAAAGGAGTAAGAACAAAGGCGACCACACCAGGAACAAAACCACCAATAGCCCAATTCATCCAGCTGATATTAATTCCAATATCGGCAGCAAATTTCTGACACATAGGATTACTCGCAGTACCCGTTAAGAACATAGCCGAAGTAATCAAATTGAGATAATAACAGTTCAAAGTCAGAAAAGAACCTACTTTTTTCTTGGTTTCCTCTTTACTCGGATCAGAACCAAAATTCATCGCCATCGATTTCATGATGGGGTAAATAATTCCACCTCCACGAGCTGTATTACTCGGAATTGCAGGCGCTAAAACTAGATCCGCTAAACCTAATCCATACGCTAAGCCCAACGTACTTTTTCCGAAAGCACGGATAAATAAATACGCAATTCGATTTCCCAATCCCGTTTTAATAAAACCTCTTGCGATAAAAAAGGAAATACCGATTAGCCAGATGACTTTATCGCCAAAACCCTTTAAGCTAAGCGTTATCGATTGTCCTGCATTCCCAGGCGCTAACAGTTGAAAAAAAGCAGTTAGTCCAACCGCGATCATACACATTGTTCCCATAGGAGCAGCTTTGAGAATAATTCCCAAAATAGTACTGACAAAAATAGCAAACAGATGCCATGCCTCAGAAGTCACTCCTTCTGGGACAGGACAAAACCACAATAATATCCCTATTAGTACGGTTATTCCGAAATTTTTTAAATTGACTTCTTTCATAGAAGGAGTTTTATTTGTTGTTTGTTTATTGTAATCTACATTGGAATTGTAAAAAAGCTAAATTAGAGTTGTAAGACTTCGTATGTTCAACGTTTGTTTTAAAATTGTCGATCTGCATGCCTAATTGCAAACGAGCACCATAGTTCTTTAAGAATTCAATACTCACCATTGGCACCCACGTTTGTCTAGCATTGGAGTTTATGTGTGCACTACCCTCTAAATATTCATAGCGGCAAGCAAATTCAATAGCCTGTAGTCGATTCATACCCAATTCATAGCGAATATTAGGAACGATATAGAAACTCTTCATCAGGTAATCATCTATATCGCCAATACGTTGGTCAACGGGTTGAGTAAAATACATTTGATGATTTACCCCTTGTTTTGCCTCTAGTTGAAAATCAATACTCCAACGATTACTCAGCGAAAAAAAAGCAGAAGCTTCCGCCCCAACGGCATAAATCGTTTGACGTTGAACCTCACCAACACCTCCACTTATACCCAAGTTTATTTTGCGCTTAGGATCTACATTAAACAACAAACGGCTGGAATAATGCTTCCCATCGTCGTTATCCGTTTTGTTTTTTCCATTTCCGTTGGTTACCGAAACCCCGTAACTCATGGGTATACGGCCTAGATCAACACTACCTGTTACAGCAGCACCAATTTGAAAGCTCGTCCATCCATTATCTCCAAACATATAGTAGGAGTTAGAGTAATCAATTGATTTTACTACATCCACAGGATACGTTTCCTCCATTCCAAACAGAGGTCTAAATTGCCCAACAGTAAACTGTAAATAGCGATTTACCGTGTACTTTGCATAGGCATTTTCGAGTACTTTATTTTTGGGATCCGATTTAAAATCTGCTAAATTAACCAACGCTACCACTTCTAAGTTTTCTGTTACTTTGGCATTCATAGAAACGCGCATACGTTTAATTTCAAAAGAGTTATTCGTTCCTTCTCCATCTCCATAGTGCATCCCATTAATATCCACACCTCGTTTAAAATTATCTAAATAACGCGCTTGAAAGACACCCCCTACTTTAAACTGAGGGTAGTTTTGCGTAACGTCATTCAAAACAACTTTGTCTTCGAATATTCGAATTGTATCTTGCGGAATGGTCATTTCTGTTGCCATACTCGCTTCTTGCGCCCAGCTATTTGTAGTAAACAAGCCTATTCCACTGAGAAATAGACTTGTTATCATCCCTTTTAATTGTTTCATTTTACTTCTTTTTAAACTTGAGAAAGCTAGCGCGATTGTACTCATAGTTCATTCGAGCAATGTTTAAAACAGAAATACCTTGCGGACATTCTACCTCACATGCCTCTGTGTTTGAACAGTGTCCAAACCCTTCTTCATCCATTTGAAAAATCATATTCAATGCGCGTTCTTTGCGTTCTTGCTGAGATTGAGGCAAGAGTGCAAGCTGGGTAATTTTCGCTGAAGTAAACAAAGCCGCACTACCATTCTTACAAGTAGCAACACAAGCTCCACATCCAATACAAGCAGCAGAGTCAAAAGCAGCTTCTGCCGTTTCATGAGATACAGGAATCGTGTTAGCTTCAGGAGCTTGCCCCGTATTAACAGATACATACCCCCCTGCAGATATGATGCGATCAAATGCACTTCGGTCAACTTTCAAGTCTTTCTTAACCGGAAAACCAGCTGCTTTAAAAGGCTCTATTAAAATCGTTTCACCGTCTTTAAACTCTCTCATGTGCAATTGACATGTCGTTGTATTTTCTAAAGGACCATGTGCATTGCCGTTTATCACAACACCACATTGCCCACAAATACCTTCCCTACAATCGTGGTCAAATTCAATTGGGTCTTCTTTTTTGGAAATTAACTGTTCATTTAAGGTGTCCAACATTTCTAAAAAAGACATATGTGTATTCACATTATCTATCGTATAATCTACCAGTTTACCTTCTGATTTACGATCTCTTTGTCTCCATATTTTAAGATTCAATTTCATAGCCCCTATTATTTATAACTACGGATAGTTGGTTTTACGTATTCAAATGTTAATTCTTCTTTGTTCAAAATTGGCTCTTGATCTAATGATCCTGGCCATTCCCATGCAGAAATAAATTGAAATTGCTCATCGTTACGAGCAGCTTCTCCTTCTTCTGTTTGGTATTCCTCTCTAAAATGCGCCCCACAAGATTCATCACGTGTTAAGGCATCATAACACATCAGGGTACCGATTTCTAAATAATCTGCAACACGACCTGCTTTTTCCAATTCTGAATTAATTGTTGCATTGCTACCTGGAACGTGAACATTTTGATAGAATTCTGCTCTCAGTTTTTTAATTTCTTCAATAGCAAACTCTAAACCTTCTTTTGTCCGTGCCAAACCACAATAGTCATAGAGTAGTTTACCTAATTTTTTATGGTAGTAATCAACCGTTTTATCGCCATTGATTTTCAACAGCCCTTCTAATTTGTCCTTCACTTCTTGCTCTGCTTTTTCAAATTCAGGATGATCTGTTGTGATTTTACCCACTCTGATTTGGTCAGCTAAATAATTTGCTATAGTATAAGGCGCGATAAAGTATCCATCTACAGATGCTTGAAGAAGTGAGTTAGCTCCCAATCGATTAGCTCCGTGATCAGCAAAATTTGCTTCACCCAAGGCGAAAAGTCCAGGAATAGTAGTCATCAATTCATAATCTACCCACAATCCCCCCATAGAGAAGTGAGCTGCAGGCGAAATCATCATAGGTTCCTTATAGGCATTTGTACCCGTAATTTTCTCGTACATGGTAAACAAGTTGCCGTATTTTTCTGCAATCTTCGCTTGCCCTTGTTCTCTAATTGCTTTCGAAAAATCAAGGTAAACTGCATTTTTTAAAGGACCTACTCCATACCCTGCATCGATGCGTTCTTTGGCTGCACGAGAGGAGATATCACGAGGAGCTAAGTTTCCAAACGCAGGATAGCGACGTTCTAAATAGTAATCTCTATCTTCCTCTGGAATATCATTAGCTACTCTTGTTTCGTTTAGATTTTTTGGCACCCAAATACGTCCATCATTTCGAAGTGATTCGGACATTAAGGTCAATTTAGACTGATAATCACCGGATTGAGGAAGAGAGGTTGGATGAATTTGCGTCCAACTTGGCGAAGCAAAAAACGCACCTTTCTTATGTGCTCTCCAGATTGCTGAGCCATTACAACCCATCGCAAGTGTTGATAAATAGTAGATTTTACCAAATCCTCCAGTTGCCAAGACCACAGCATGTGCTGCATGTCTTTCGATTTCACCTGTTTCTAAATTTCGAACGATAACTCCTCTTGCTTTACCATCAATCACCACCAAATCCAACATTTCATGAGAAGAGTACAGCGCCACTGTTTTTTTATTCACCTGACGCATAAGTGCCTGATACGTTCCCAACAGCAATTGCTGTCCCGTTTGTCCACGTGCGTAAAAAGTACGACTAACTTGAACTCCTCCAAAAGATCTATTATTCAGGTACCCACCATATTCTCTACCAAAAGGAACTCCCTGAGCAACAGCTTGATCAATTAAATTAACAGAACATTCTGCCAAACGATACACGTTGGCTTCTCTAGCTCTAAAATCCCCACCTTTTAAAGTATCTACGAACATTCTGTAAACACTATCCCCATCATTTTTATAATTTTTTGCTGCGTTAACCCCTCCTTGAGCCGCTACAGAGTGTGCACGACGAGGCGTATCTTGAAAGCAAAACGATTTTACATTATATCCCATCTCACCCAAAGAAGCAGCTACAGAACTACCTGCTAGTCCCGTTCCTATAACGATTACATCCAACTTTTTTCTGTTCGCTGGATTGACCAAACGAGCATTCTTTTTATAGTTCAACCATTTTTCTTCTAATGGTCCACTTGGAATTTTTGCATCTAATTTCATAACAAGTTGTATTAATGGGTGATATAAATATAAATAGGCATTAAGGCAAATCCTACACATAAGATAACGGCATAAGCAACACCGAATACGTTAATCCAGCGTACGTATTTAGGATGAAATAACCCCAAGGTTCTAACTCCGCTAGTAATACCGTGAATCAAGTGATAAGCTAAAGCAATCATCGCAATAACATAAACGACCACTAGCCATAACTCTTGAAAAGCAGTAACAACTACTGTGTACAAATCTTTATTTCCATTGGCATCCAATCCAATCGAACCGAATTTATAAACGTACCAGAAGTTTTGGAAGTGCAGCACGAGAAAGATCAAGATGATGACACCTAAAACCCCCATGTTGCGACTGTACCACTTGCTAGCCCTACCTCTTCTGTCTCGTTTGTAGTTACCGCCCGCTTTTTGATTTTTTGAAGTAATAATCAGTGCGTAAATAGCATGTCCGAGGATGGACAAGTAAAGTACATAAGACACACCTTTTACCAACGGATTACCCGTTAGAAAATGAGAATAAGCATTAAAGCTTTCTCTTGCGTGTTCGGGTTCTAGAAATAACTGTGTGTTTCCTAAAAAGTGAATCAGTAAAAAGAAACACAGAAAAAGTCCAGTCCCTGCCATTAC
Organism: Myroides sp. C6-3; assembly: GCF_050522425.1. Classification (NCBI taxonomy): domain Bacteria; kingdom Pseudomonadati; phylum Bacteroidota; class Flavobacteriia; order Flavobacteriales; family Flavobacteriaceae; genus Myroides; species Myroides sp. C6-3. The sequence goes on from NZ_JBMVQP010000025.1 coordinate 33,458, forward strand.
AATCTTTCTTGAGAGTGTATTCATCTTATTTTTGTTTAATAATTAATTCCTACAGAATTGCACAACTGCTTTTTTTAGAAGGCGCTAAGAAAACCACACAAACAATACCAAAACTCTTTTTCTCTTCTTTTTTCTTAGGCCTTACCCAAAAGCCAAATAGACAATATTTTACAATTTAAACCTTTAATTATATTTAATTTGTACTAAAATTAATAATTATTTAAAACATTTATGAAAAAACACAACTATTTCATTGCTTAAAAAAATAATACAGAATGAATATAAATTACAAAAGAATAACTGCGATATAAAACGACTCTTTTTCCTATAAAATGATTATCTTGAATATGAAATTAAAAAAAAAGTTTTCCTAAAAATGTAACAAATATCATATTTAGGCATCTAATTAAATTATGAAACAAAAGAGTCTTGAATTAGAGTTTGTTACCTTATTGGAAGAGCATCAAAATCTCATCCATAAGATCTGTCGCTTATACACAGATGAGGAATCAGCTCATAAAGATTTGTTTCAAGAGATTTCCATTCAGCTATGGAAGGCATATCCCGGTTTTAGAGGAGAGTCCAAATTCACAACTTGGGCCTATAGAATTGGATTAAACACCGCTATTTCTTTATTTAGAAAAAAGAATAGACAGATTAACACCACCACTTACGATCCTGTTATCCATCATTTTCAGTACCAAGAATACAACGAAGAAGAAGAACAGCAGCTAAAACTCATGTATCGGGCACTTCATCAGCTCAACGATATTGACAAAGCGTTGGTTTTTATGTATCTCGAAAGTAAAACATACGAAGAGATAGCAGAAACACTAGGGATAAGTGAAGTTAATGCCCGAGTGAAAATGAATCGAATTAAAAGTAAACTAAAAAAAACACTAAATCCGTAAGGATTCCCAATACTATGAATGAACTTGATTTATTAAAAAAGCATTGGAACGCCAACCATAACTTTCCAAAGATTTCAAAAGACGAAATCATGAAGATGATTCACAAAAAATCGTCTTCTATCGTCATGTGGATCTTTATCATCAGTGTCATTGAATTTTTACTTCTCAATTTAGCTAGCTTCTTTGTATTTACAGAAGACAGTAATCTAGAAGAGGAGAACAACAGCGCCTTGTTCGTGTTTATTGTCAATAACATCGACTATGTCAGTGGCGTTATCTCATTAGTTTTCATTCTCTTATTCTATACGAAATACCGCAAAATTTGCGTCGCAGACAATACCAAGAATTTGATGAAACAAATTCTTCAAACCAAGAAAACAGTTAATTACTACATTGCTATCAATATTTCATTGATTTCTGTACTTTCTATTTTTGCAATTATCAGCATACTGAGTATGGATGCAGATCCTTCCCATGGTTGGACTTTTTACGCTTTTGTTACGGGATTATTCACCTTAGTATTTCTACTATTCTTTGGTTTTATGTGGCTTTATTACCGCGTAGTTTACGGTATTTTAATCAAGCGATTAATGAAAAATTACAAGGAACTTGAAAAGATAGAAGATTAATGTTGTATCTTGGATACTCCTTTTATCTTTTATTGATCAAGACATGACTATTACACAATTATTATATGCCTTAGCAGTTGCTGAACATCGAAATTTTACCCTAGCAGCAGAAAAATCATTTGTTACTCAACCTACGTTGAGTATGCAAATTCAAAAGCTAGAAGAAGAATTAGGGGTACAAATTTTTGATCGTACAACCAAACCTATACAGTTAACTACGCTTGGTGAAGTTATTATTCAACAAGCACAAAAAATTGTCAATGAATCGAATCGAATTAAAGATATCATTGACCAAGAAAAAGGATTTATAGGAGGAGAATTTAACTTGGGGATTATTCCTACGGTGACCCCTACCCTACTACCTATGTTTATTAAGACCTTTGTTTCTAAATACCCAAAGGTTCACCTAATTATTGAGGAATATACCACTGAAGAAATTATCACGCGATTAAGAGGAGGTTACTTAGATGCTGCTATTGTAGCAACACCTCTAGAATTAGAAGATTTACGCGAAAAAGTATTGTACTACGAGCCTTTTATTGGCTATATCCCAAAAAACTTACAGGGTGAGTTTACCGATAAGATTCGAACAGATCAACTTGACCTAAAAAAACTATTACTCTTACAAGACGGCCATTGCTTTAGAGATGGAATTATCAATATCTGTAAAAATAAAAATTCAGAAAGCGATCGCCCATTTTCATTAGAAAGCGGAAGTTTTGAAACGCTAATCCAATTGTCTAAAGAAGGATTAGGCTATACCTTACTTCCCTATTTACACACACTTCAACTCCATGGTGAGGATCAAAAAAATCTACTGCCATTTGAAGCACCTCAACCTGCAAGAGAAATCAGTTTAATTCACACCAACAACGATTTAAAACTACAAATTATTCAAGCGCTATACGACACAATTTTGAGTGTTATTCGTGGAGCTATTGCGTTTCAAGATGTGAAAATTATTAGCCCTAAAAAGAAGAATTAAGTGCTTTTATTGGATGAGAGAGTGAGAGAATGAGGTGATTAGAGGATGAGAGAACAATACCTTCTGATGAAACCATAAAAAAAAGGAGCAAGATAAAAAAATCTCACTCCTTTTTATTTTATTGAAAAGATTACTCTTCTCCTTCACCTTTTACTACCAAACGGAATCCTTCTCCGTGGATATTTAAAATTTCAACAGCTTCGTCTAATTTTAAATACTTTCTCAATTTTGCAATATAAACGTCCATACTACGAGAGGTGAAATAGTTATCATCTCTCCAAATTTTCGTTAATGCAACTTCTCTTGGCATTAAATCGTTTTCGTAAATTGCCAATAATTTTAGTAGTTCATTTTCTTTTGGGGACAACTTAATTGGTTCTTGATCTTGGAATGTCAAGAATCTCAATTTAGAATTCAAATGAAACTTACCAATTTGGAATTCGAATTTAGTGTTATCTGTTTTTACTTCAGATGTTTTTCTGTGAATAATTGCCTTGATTTTCATCAACAAAACTTCAGAATCGAAGGGTTTGTTTAAGTAATCATCCGCTCCTACTTTATATCCTCTTAACACATCCTCTTTCATTGATTTTGCAGTTAAGAAAATGATAGGCACTTCTTTGTTTTTGTCGCGAATTTCCTTGGCTAAAGTAAATCCGTCTTTGTAAGGCATCATCACATCTAGAATACAAAGATCAAAAGTATCGCGTTTGAACTTTTCGAATCCTTCCATTCCGTTTTTAGCTAAAGTAACTTCAAAGTCATTAATAGCTAAGTAATCTTTCAAGATCGCACCAAAATTAGGGTCGTCCTCTACTAATAAAATCTTTTTGTTGTTTGTTGTTTCCATATATATATTGATTAATTTATTAATGGCATTTTTATAATGAACGTACTTCCTTTACCTTTTTCACTCTCAACATATACTTGTGCATTGTGGTCTTCAACAATTTGTTGAACGTAAGCCAACCCCAATCCATGTCCTTTCACATCGTGTAAATCTCCTGTATGTTCACGATAGAATTTATCAAAAATTCTCTTTTGTGCATTTTTACTCATTCCCACCCCTTGATCGACAACTTTTATCAAGATAAAATCTTTGATATTTTCTGTAAACACATCAATGATAGGCCTTTCCTTTGAGTATTTAATTGCATTATCTAACATGTTAACCATCACGCTGGTCAAATGGAATTCATTTCCTAAAATATCGGATCTTCTTGCATCGAGATGGAGGTTGATTTCTCCTCCTCTATCTTGTATGATCAAACTCACGTGATCCACTGCAGATTCGATAACTTCGTGAATATCCACGGCTTCTTTATCGGCTTCAAACTCTTTCTTTTCAAGTTTTGAGATGCGCAACACATTTTCTACTTGTGCATGCATGCGCTTATTTTCTTCCCGAATCATATTGAGGTAGCGTTCTACCATTTCAGGGTTTCCTATCACTTTTGGATTTTTAATCGCGTCCAAAGCTAAGTTAATCGTTGCTATTGGCGTCTTAAACTCATGCGTCATGTTGTTGATGAAGTCTGTTTTCATTTCTGAAATTTGCTTCTGTTTAATCAACTGGTTAATCGCATTTAAATAAGCTGCAATAATAACAATAGTAAACAAGATAGATAAAAATGTAATTCCAATCAACGAAGAAAAGAGATATTTACTCTTTTCAGGAAAAGTAACGTACAAATGATACTTGCTTTTCCCATCGTTATTCTTTAAAATTGGAACCCCATAGGTTGATCCCTCACTATATTCAAAATCTTCAGACTTAATTTTTGTAGCCAATCCTTTGTTGTAAACTCCAAATTCAAATTTGGCATTCACTCCGTATTGGTACAACTCATTTTGCAATAACTCCTTGAGCTTCTCTTTTGAAATTCGCTCATCCACGCGTTTTAAAGCAACGATATCCTTAAAGTATATCTCAAATTGCGCCTTGTCTAACACGTCTAAATTCCCTGATTTCTCAATCACTTCGTCAGGGTAATTTTGATGTAAGTTATCACCTCCTCGATCAAAGGAATTTCCTTTGTGAATATCTGTTTTTCGCCTAGCCACAAAACTTTTAATGTTTGCACTATCAGCCCTCTTATCAAAGAACGAACTTCGTAAATTAAAATCCTCTAGAATCAACGTATTAGAATAAAATACGGATTCATTCGTCAACGGATCCCGCTCGTAAAAAACGATCTCTTTTAATTCACTTTGCTTTGGCGGTTCGCCAATACTATCCTTCAAATTATTGTACAACTTGTAAAATTCCATTGCTTCATTCTGCTCAATGGCATTTGACACATTTCCAATTACTTGTTGAACATGGTATTTGAATTGTTCTTCGTTGTTGTTATACGAACTAACAATCCAATATAATTGTACGATGATGATTCCAATCAATGAAAAACTCATTATACCGACAAGTATCTTAAATCGTAATTTATTCATCGCAATTCAAAATTATGATTAATAATATATATTCCCTAGTAGTTAACATAAAATTAACCGATTAAATTAAATGATTTTTCAAATTAATGTCACGTATTATCGAAATAATATCACTTTCAAGTGATATTTTGTTATTATTTTCAATTATATACTGACTTCTTCCCATCTTTTCTTCGTCTTTCATTTGATTATTTATAATTTTCATTACTTGTTCTTTTGAAATTCCATCGCGATTCATAACTCTTTCAATTCTAACTTGTTCAGGCGCAACAACTAGAACTACAACATCGCAACTTTTCTCCAATCCACTTTCAAATAAAATAGCACTTTCTTTCATTACAATAGGCTCATTTTCGTGTTTTTTAAGCCATTGATCGAAGTCCTCTTTTACTCGAGGATGAACGATTTGATTCAACTTGTCCAATTGTTCTTTGTGATCAAACACAAGTTGTTTTATTTTCAATCGATCGAGTGTGCCATGTTCTGTTATAACGGAGGTTGTAAAAATTTGTTGTACCGCATTTACAACAGCAGATTGATCCATAATAGCACGAGCGCGTTCATCGGCAATATAAATAGGTATACCGTGTTTCTCAAACAACTTAGCAACGGTTGTTTTACCACTGCCAATCCCCCCTGTTAAACCAACAATAATACTCATTCTCCTTTCCTATTTAAAAAACATTTCTGGCATTCCTACTTCTGGTTTTTTTCTCAATACATACAAGATGTAATTAGATTTTACAAATCCTGTACCATAACCATAAAACTGTACAAAAACTGCACAAATTGACAGAACAGAAACCTTAAAACTCTTCTCTTTTAACAAAGATATCATAAAAATCAAGAAAAAATAAAACAAATAAACAGAAAAAAGTGAATAAAAACCTATAAATAGGAGTAAAAGACTTACTAGTAATCCTATTGTAAACAAACTGGGGAACCAATACGTCATTTTGACATATTCAGGATACCTTTGATTGAGAATGGGTCTTGCCTTTCCGAATTTATTTACTTGAATGTAAAATTTCTTCCAGTCAATTCGTCTTTTGTGATAAACGTATGCTTCGGGAAAAAGTTGTGTATCAAATCCCAAATTCCAAAGGCGAATAGTTAAATCTGGATCTTCGCCAGGATGTATTTTGCCAAATCCATTCGAAGCTAAGAAAGCCTTTTTTGAAATTCCCATATTAAAACTTCTCGGTTGAAATTTGCTTAATCGCTCGGAACCTCCTCGAATTCCACCTGTTGTTAAGAAAGATGTCATCGAAAAGTTGATCGCCTTTTGTACGGGAGTAAAAGTCGACAGCGCCTCATCCGGTCCGCCAAAGCAATCGACATAAGACTCCTTCAAGTATTGATCAACAAGGGACAAATAATTTTCAGGTATAATACAGTCAGAATCCAAGATAATAAAGTAGTCTCCTTTGGCTTTTTGCATCCCGTAATTTCTAGAATCACCTGGTCCTGAGTTAGTTTTGTAATAGTACGCAATATCCAATTGGTCTTGGTAACTTTCCACGACAAATCGAGAATCAATTGCCGATCCATCTTCTACAATAACGACTTCGAAAGGTTGCTGAAACGTTTGCTTTGCTAAACTAGCCAACAATTCATCCGTTTCATCTGGTCGATTGTAAACAGGTATAATAAACGAGTAATACATGATCTTCTTAAAATATCAACAAAAATATTGCTTCCTAAATTGGAATACAAAATTTACTCCTTATATTTATATACATTATTTATATTTTTTACGTTATAAACTGTAAACTTTTTAAAAAAAGCAATACAGTCTACTGTAATTGATTTTAAATATTTGAACTTTTATTATATGAATGCAATTAATATACTTTGGGTTGACGATGAAATTGATTTATTAAAACCTCATATTATCTTTTTAGAAAAAAAAAATTACGCTGTTACAACGGCTACTAATGGAGCTGATGCGATCGATTTAGTGCAACAGCAGCATTATGACATTGTTTTTCTCGATGAAAACATGCCTGGCTTAACAGGTTTAGAAACGCTAAACGAAATCAAGAGTATAAAAAATAGTCTTCCTGTGGTAATGATCACCAAAAGTGAGGAAGAATATATTATGGAAGAGGCGATTGGAGCAAAAATTGCGGATTATCTCATTAAGCCGGTCAATCCCAATCAGATTCTTTTGTGTTTAAAAAAGAATTTAGACGATTCTCGTATTGTATCGGAGAAATCCTCCCTAAGCTACCAGAAAGAATTTCGCAATATAGCTATGGATTTAATGGCTATTGACACCTATGAGGACTGGATTTCACTCTACAGAAAACTTTTGTTTTGGGAGAGTAAGCTCGAAGATATTGAGGATCAGAATTTAATCAATATCTTGGAAGGTCAGAAAAGCGAGGCAAATAGTCTATTTGGTAAATTTATTGAAAAGAAATACGAAACTTGGATAAACACAACTGTGGATCGTCCAACTTTTTCACATGAAATCTTCAAGAAATGGGTAGTTCCTGAGCTCAAAAAAGAGAACAATAAGATTCTATTTCTAGTGATTGACAATATGCGTTACGATCAATGGAGATCTTTTGAACCGCTTGTCTCCAATCACTATAAAATAGAAAGTGAGCATACTTTTTTCTCGATCTTACCTACGACCACGCAGTATGCAAGAAATGCTATTTTCTCTGGATTAACTCCTCTACAGATGGAGCAAATGCATCCTGAATGGTGGAAAAACGACGTCGAAGAAGGAGGGAAAAACCTGCATGAAAATGATTTTCTACAGGCACAATTACAGCGTTTGCGTTTAACGATTCCCAATGAATACTTTAAAATTGTTGGGCAAAAAGACGGTCGAAAATTAGTAGACAATTTCAATGCAATTAAGCACAATCAATTAATTACGATCGTTTATAATTTTGTTGATATGCTTTCTCACGCCAAGACAGAAATGGAGGTCATCAAAGAATTAGCTTCTAACGACAAAGCGTACCGTTCTTTGACTACGAGTTGGTTTAAGAATTCTACGTTATTAGATGTTATTCAACAAGCACAACAAGCTGGATTTAAACTAATTATAACAACGGATCACGGTACAATTAACTGTAACACTCCTTCCAAAGTGATTGGGGATAAGAATACTAGTTTAAATCTCCGCTACAAAACAGGAAAGAGTTTAACATTCGAAAAAAAGGATGTGTACGTGGTTAAGGATCCAAAAAAGATTCAGCTTCCCGCTATAAATCTCAGTAGTTCCTTTATTTTTGCAAAAAATGATTGTTTCTTAGCGTATCAAAATAACTACAACTATTATGTATCTTATTTTAGAAACACCTATCAACATGGGGGTATTTCGCTTGAGGAAATGATTGTGCCTTTTGTAATTTTAAATCCAAAATAGATGGAATTTATTTATCAACTTGACGAGATAGACACCATAGCAGCAAAGGTTTTGCCTTTGTTATCCCATAAAATTGTTTTATTTCAAGCCCCGATGGGAGCAGGAAAAACGACCTTTATCAAAGCGTTGGCGAAACAATTAAACCTTACTGCGATGACGAGCAGTCCGACGTTTTCTATTGTCAATGCCTATCAAATTCCCAATTCAAATGAATCGCTTTATCACTTTGATTTGTATCGTTTAGAAGAGGAAGAAGAGGCTTATGATTTTGGATTCGAAGAATACTTGGACAGTGGACAGTGGTGTTTCATCGAATGGCCAGAAAAGACGCCCAATTTAATTCCTGATGAACACAGCACAATCAAAATTAGTATCTTAGATACAGAAGAGAGACATTTAATGATTACAAATGCTTAAAGTTTAACGTATGGCTAAATTATATCCTTTTTCAAGAAAAACGCTGATTCCGCAAGAAGAATGTTTGCTTGTAGAGCCGCGTAAAGGGGAATTATTTATTGGTGTACCCAAGGAGAATTTCACAGTTGAGAAAAGAATATGTATTACGCCAGAGGCAGTTCAGACTTTGCATGCTTATGGACATCGCGTTTTAATAGAAAAAGGTGCTGGAGAAGCATCTAGCTATAGCGATTTAGAATACAGCAAAGCAGGTGCTGAAATTACGACAGACACAAAGAAGGTATTGGGATGCCCTATTGTTGTCAAGGTCGTTCCCCCGACGTTAGAAGAGATCAAGCTCATGACCCCACACAGTGTACTGTGGTCTACGATTCAGTTAAAGACACTCGATCCCTCCTACTTTAAAGCTTTAGCCAAGAAAAAAATTTCCGCCATTGGCTTTGAGTTTATCCAAGACAAAAATGGTTCTTTTCCTGCGACGAGTATTTTAAGTGAAATAGCGGGAATTGCCTCGATTCAAATTGCTTCGGAATTGATGACAACCACTAATAACGGCAAGGGTTTATTGATGGGCAATATCACAGGTGTTGTTCCTACGGAAGTAGTTATTCTCGGTGCGGGAATTGTGGCGGAATACGCCGCAAAAACGGCAATTAGTATGGGAGCAAATGTTCGAATTTTCGACAATTCAATTCAAAAGCTCCGCCGTTTACAAAACAACCTGCCCTTCCCTGTTTCGACTTCTACGATTCAAGATAAGATTCTCTTGAAAGCCTTGATGCGTTGTGATGTTGTTATTGGTGCGATACGCGGTCAAAATAGAGCACCTATTGTTGTTACGCAAACCATGGTCGAAAGCATGAAAAAAGATGCAGTGATCATTGATGTTGCCATAGATAATGGAGGGTGTTTTGAAACTTCGGAACTAACAACCCACGAGCAACCAACCAAGCGAAAATATGAGGTTATTCACTATGGTGTGCCTAATATTACGTCGAGATACTGTAAAACAGCCTCCATGGCTATTAGCAATGTCATTACTCCTTTTTTATTGGAATTTGCCGATAATGGCAATCTAGAAGGTACCGTTTTTACAGACAATATACTTAAATCGGGTATTTATACTTACAAGGGATTAATTACAAATAAAATTGTTGCTGATTGGTTTAACTTAGACTATAAAGACATTCGACTTTTCGCCTTCTAATTTTTTGCTAATTATTTAGTTTTACAACGCTATATTGCTACTTTTGTATAAATTTTAAAAAAATGAGTTTTATACAAAGACTTGCGTATTATTTGTTTGGCCTTTTAATTGGCTGCATGTTTTTATTTTACTTTTTTGGAGAAAAGAAAACAGAGTTTTGTTATTTACCCAATTGTAGAGTTTTAAAAGATTTGAGAAGCAAGCCTGTTCAATATGGTCCTGATGCTGAACTTAAATTTAAAGAAGGTTGGGTTGTTGAAGAGGATATTCGAAAGTCTTTACAATACGGGAAAGTAGATTTTGACAAGAGTAACGTTGCTTACGAAGAAGGTAAAATCTATATCATTGAAGGACGTAATGCTAACAATGATCCTATTACCATTAAAATGGTAAACTACACGGATAAAGTCAAACTTTTAGATATAACAAAGCCCTAATGATTAGGGCTTTGCTTTTTTTATAATTGATCTAATTGTCTTCGATGGGGAGTTGTCAACTGTTTAAACCCGGTGGGAGTCATCCCTGTTATTTTTTTAAATTGGGTACTAAGATGCGCTACACTGCTATAGTTTAAACGAAAAGCAATTTCTTTGAGGCTCAATTCATCGTATAAGAGTAGTTCTTTTACTTTTTCAATCTTGAGTTGAATAAAATACTGCTCTATCGTTGTCGATTCAATCTGAGAAAAAAGTTGGGTTAAAAAGAGATAATCCCTATTTAATTCCCCTGCTAAATAGGAAGACAGAGGAGTCTCTAATGTCCATTGCTCGGTTTGCAGCAATGCGACTAAAAGAGCTTTAATCTGTGCAACAAGTTGTTTTTCTTTATCGTTTAGCAATTCAAATCCGACCGCTTCTAAACTTTCAGCAAGTTTTTGAAGCGCTTGATCATCGAGTGGTTCTCCTAGCTCTACCTCTCCTAATTTAATAGCGATAGGCGTGTGATTTAATGCTGTAAGAATCTGTTCTACAGCAAGTATACAACGATGGCAAACCATGTTTTTAACAAATAACTTCATGATCTAACTCGTTACGGGTTCGTAATACATATCGTATAAATCGAGTCCTTCAGCCCAAAAATCTTTTTGTATTTGTTTGATAACAAAGCCGTATTTTTCATAAAAAGGATATACAACTTGTGAAGTTCGAACGCGAATATGATCAATTGCCGGAATCTTTTGCAAGATACGCAGGCGATACAACAGCAAAGCACGTCCTATACCCTTACCTTGCGAAGCAGGAGCAATAACATCCCAGCTAATTCGCCCTTCTTTTTCTTTGACTAAAACATTGATTCCACCAGCCCCCAGGAGCTGTCCATTTTCCTCAACAACAAAATATTGATCTATTTCTTCTTCTAAATATCGCTTATATTCTTCAATCTCTTCAGTAGCGAAATAAAGAGGAACGTTCTTTTCTATCAATTGAAGTAAGGCTTCTTTGTCTGATTCTATATAAGGGCGTATTTTCATTTTACATTTGATTTACTTTCAAAGATAAAAAAAAGGAACCGAACAATAGAATATCCTCCCCTTTCAGCTGAAAAAAGAAAGTACAAAAAAAGCCATCTCGACAGAGATGACTTTTCGTTATACGGTTAATAAATGCAATGAATCGCTTAATTCAGGTTTCTCTTGTACAAAGCTATTCACCCATTTCCCTAATTGTTCAACATCATAAGGAACTAAATGATCTAGTGCTTTCTGTAACTCTTTATAAAATAATTTCGAGTCAAAACTAACGCTTTCTAAAACAGTTTTCGCATAGTTCAACATTACTCTTGTTTTCATAACTCAATATTTTAAAATCTTACTACAGGATAAACATACTCCTTTTTTTAAGTAAATCAAGTTTACGACCAATATTTTAATATTATTTTAATACTTCAGTATTTTAGGCTAAACACCCCTTTAAAACGCATTTTTTTTAAACTTATTATACGAAGTACAAAAAAAACCAGTTCTAATTGAGAATTCTCAAATTATCATCTTTTATCCTCCGTTAACTGTAAAAAAGATGCATTAAAATTCAAAATAAGTCGTACTTTCCCCACAAGGAATTATGCATTTGTTTAACATTTAATCTATTGATAATGAAGATAAAATCAAATTTATCTCGAGCAGCAGTACTCATTTTAACGATAATTTTTCTGATTACAGCTGTTACTTTTGAAATTTTTGAACTGAGTTCATTACCTGCTCAATTTTTTGGTACTTTATTGGGGGTTGTTATTACTGCTATCATTACGGTACTATTGCTACAAGGACAGACAAAAAGCGAAGAATCTAGAGAGCGAAATTTAATGGTTTTCGAGAAGAAACAGGAGGTATTCTTTCACTTTTTGACGCAGTTAAACACGATTTTGCAAAAAGAAAAACTTACCCTTCACTTGAGTCACGATAAAACTTTAGAACGAGAAGTACACAGCTTACAGGACTTGCTTTTTGAATTTGGTTTTTTACAGATGCATACTTCTTCAGAAACATTCAATCAAATTCTGGTATGTGTTGGAAATTTAATGGACGAAAGTAAAAAGATTAAACATATTGAAGAAAAGACAGAACGCGACTTTGAAGTTTACTACAAAGTATTGGCTACTGATTTTTTTTCGATTGTATCCCTTTTAAAATTAGAGCTATACAACGCCGCACCTGAGTCTATAGACAAAAAACAATTGGATCGAATTATTCGACTTTCCTTTTAAACTTACTATAACAATCAAGTCTAAAATCCGTTAGAAGGTTGAGGAATCAAATGTGATTTTTCTAAATTTGAATCACTTTTACTTCAATGTACAATACAAAAAGGATACTCAAAAATGAGTATCCTTTTTGCAACTACTAATTTTCTATTAATGAGCCCAAATGAGTTTAGTATTCATCAAATCCCCCCCCATTCGCGCAGCGGCTTCATCTTTATTGGTTTTATTCACTAAATTAAGATCTGTTGAATATGTAATTCGCGCTGGCAAATCACTTAATCCATTTAGCGGAGTAAAGGTGTATTCTTTTTCTTGCTGGGGTCCAGGTGCTACTAATGCATGTGTTTGACCTGGCAGTAAGACCGTTTTTGGGTATTGCGTTCTTCTATATTCAGCCCATGCTTCATAAGGCTGTAGAAACAGTGCAATGTATTTTTGCGTTAAGATTGTTTCTGGGGTAACCGTATTAACTTGAGCGAGGTACTGGTCGACCTCAGTTTCGGCTACCTTCCATTTTTGCATAGAAGCTTTAATTCCCTTCACAAAATTTTCTTGCGAATTGATTCCTAATTCGGCCAAAATAAAAGCTACTTCAGCATACTCCATCAGCATTTCCGTATAATCCGCTTGATAGATTGTACTGCTAAACTGACAAGCATAATCAGCTTGACTTCCAGTGATAGCATCTGCAATTCCGAGTGGCATACCTTGATAGAAATCAGGAGTTCGATCTACGTAATCCCCTTTCTCTATACTCGGCTTTGGATTAGATGCATTGTAATAAAAAGCAAGTGTTACCTCTACCTCTTCCCCTTTGTCATTCACAAGTTTTTGACTTAGTGGGGCCACCATTTTAAACAATCGAGGATCAACAACCCCTGAAAAAGGATTGGGATGTGAGGTTTTCGTTTCTCCCTTGAGCAGCTCAACAAATGTATTAGAAGGAGAAAAATCATTTCGCTTATCTAGAAAAGCGGTTGTAAAGAAAGGAGCAGGATTAATCCTGTCATTTTGAAATTGAAGTCCAACATTATCTTCGTTAGATTCCAATAGAAGATTCGTATTGGCAGTTAATTCAGCGAGGTGATCTTTTGCTTGTGGAAGTACATCTTTTACGCGATTTGCTATTTTCAAACGCAGGGAATTAGCGAACTTTTTCAGTTTTAAAGGAGTTTGAAAAAGAAAGTCTCCTGAATTAAATAAGTTATTTGCTTCCATATTGATAGATTGGGCTGCCTCTTTCAATTCCTTCATTAGATCGACGTAGATCTTTTCCTGAGGAGCAAACTTAGGCGTAGAAATTTCTCCTTCCGTTCCCAGTGTCATCGCTTGAAAATCGCTGTCTTTCGTTCCATAAGAATAATAGGGAACATCACCATACATATCGACCAATTGCAATTGAGCATAAGCGATCATGATACGTGCGGCGGCCAATTGATTGGCTGGGTCTCCATACGTTTCTACTTTAGAGGCATTAGCGGGATTTTCGACAATATCAATAATTTGTTTATATCCTTTTACCGCTAAAAAGATATTGATATACAGACTATTATTCACCTCATTTCTAAACTGATAGCGATCTTCTGCGGTATAGTTTCGCTGTGCAGAATATTGAATCCAAGGCAAAGCCATACGACCAGAAGGCATACCTCCGCGGGTTTTTGTCATTAATTCTTTGTTGGTATTGTTAAACAATCCGTTAGTTGATACTACCAAGGGTTGATCTGGATTTACATTAATTTGTTCCAAGTCATGATCACAACTACTCAGCGTAATAAATCCTATAAGTAAAAGATAAAGATTGATGTATTTTTTCATGCGATTAGAGTTTAAATTTTACATTCATCCCGTATGATCGCGTTGAAGGCAACGAAGCCCCTTCGATCGCTTGGATATTTCCACTTCCATAAGAAGCCATTTCAGGATCCATTCCTTTCCATGCTAGATTCCACGTAAATAGATTACGAGCAAATAAAGAAATGGTTACCCCTTTAAAAGGTCCAACCCATTTGGTAGGCAGGTCGTATCCAATTGTCACTTCTCTTAGTTTGACATAATCTGCATCAAATACATTTTGTGCATCAACGGTACCATTAAAACCTTTAGCCCAATCCACAGCACTAACCAGTTGATCGTTTTGCGTTCCATCTTCTTTTACGCCATCTAAAATCAATCCTGTTTCTCGAATATCTCCTTTGGCTGTTTCTTCTAACATCCCCGAATACATTCCATACATATGGGTTGTTGAGAAGTATTTCCCTCCTTTTTGGATATCAACTAAGAATCCGATATTCAAATTTTTATAGCGAAAATTATTTCGGATTCCCATATTGTAATCCGGCAAATAAGACCCTAAGGCTTTTACTTCTGAAGCTTTATAAAGTCCATCTTCTCCTATGATTTTATTTCCATTGTTGTCATACATGTAATCCGTTCCGTAGATTTGTCCGTACGTTTCCCCTATCTTCCCTTGTAGTGTTACGCGAAAAGGAGCTCTTGCTATTTCAACCGATTCAACGCCTTCTGCCAATCGGGTTAATGTGTTTTTATTTTTCGCTATATTCCAGGTGATTTGCCAAGAGAAATCATCCGTTCGAATTGGAGTTAAATTCACAGTTGCTTCTATCCCTTTATTTTTCATATCACCTGCATTCATCCATCGGTAAGCAAATCCTGTAGCTGCATCATATTGTACCCTTGTAATTAGGTCTTGTGTTTTAATTTCATAGTAAGACACTTCAAAACCGATGCGATTATTGAGGAAAGCTGCCTCTAAACCAATCTCTTTTGTTGTCATTAATTCAGGCTTGAGGTTGGGGTTATTCGCTGTATTATTTAATGCATAGGTAGGGTCCCCTAAGAAAGGACCATTAAGGGTGTAGTAATCTGCGGTTCTATAAGCCTCCGTATCATTTCCTACCTGTGCCCATCCGAGTCGTATTTTTCCGAAGCTCAACCAATCCGCTTGATCGATTACATTAGAAAAGATAAAAGTTCCCGTTAAAGACGGATAAGTAACCGATTTTTTAACCGTAGAGAACCAATCTGTGCGCATTGTTCCTTCTAAAAACAAGAATTCTTCATAATTAATCCCTGCAGAAGCAAATACGGAATTTGTACGGGTATGTATATTTCTGTGGCTTGCTTTAGCGGGTGAAACGCTATTATCTAAATTATATAGATTAGGTAAAAACAGTCCTCCTACCGATTCTCCTTGCAGGTAATTATTTCTCTTTTCACTTCTATTTACCCCAGCAAAAGCATTTATTCCAATAGCGCCAAACGTATCATCATAGTGAATACGTCCTTCATAGTTATACTCCGATACATTTCGCTGTATCAGTTTATACGAGGAAGTGCTTTTAGAGCCAACTGCGACGCGTTCGCTGATTTCCATTGCGTATCGATCGCCATAGACGGTTCCGACAGCATAAACCTTATCCGAAAGATTATAGGTCACTTTTGCGTTTCCATATATTCTATTTCGGACATCTTCAGCTGTATTTTCATAAATTACCCAATAGGGGTTATCAGAATAAGCAGGTGTACCATCATCCCAAGAAATGCGATTCCACGATCGCTGATTTCCATTCGCTAATTTATAGTCTTTCAGTTTATTAAAATCAAGTTGGCGCTGTCCCCATTGAAAAAAGCGCTCAGCCACAGAATTATCACCATACCCTATCTCTGGGCGGTTAAATCCCTTGGTGCGAACGTAGTTAACATTAGCTTCAACTTTTACCTGATCACTTAATTGAGTTGCCGCATTGACTGTAAAATTATTGCGTTGTAATTTAGAATTAGGGACAATTCCTTCAGTTACTTGATTATTAAAAGCCATTCTAACATTGCTTTCTTTGAAAGATTTAGAAATAGCAACCGATTGATTATACGAAACACCTGTCTTAAAGAACGAACGCACGTCGTGTTTTGATTTTTCCCAAGGTACCTCCTTCATATAGTCGCTTTCAAACTCAGGATCAAAAGCATACCAAGGTAGATAAGGTGTACCATCGAGTTTAGGTCCCCAACTTTCATCTAAGATGTATTCTGGAATATTGTAAATTTTGCCGTTGATTTCTTGTTTTCTAAAAACTTCCGAACTTCCTCCGCCGTATTTAGTTTGTAGTTTTGGCATGATATTGACCGATTCAAACGTTAAGCCCGAATTGAATTCAATATCGGTTCGTCCATTTTTAGCTGATTTTGTGGTGTAAATAATAACGCCATTTCCCCCTCTATTACCATATAAAGCAGAAGCGGGTCCTCCTTTTAAGACGGTTACTGTTTCTATGTCATCGGGATTGATATCAGCTGACCCATCTCCATAATCGCGTCCACCAGAGCCTCTTTGCATATCGGTATCTGCAAAATTGCTATTATCAAGAGGCACACCATCAATAACGATTAACGGTTGATTGTTCCCTACCACAGATTTCACACCGCGCAATACAATACGCGCTGATCCTCCCATTGAGGATGGAGCAGTTACTTGTAAACCAGCGACATTTCCCGATAACGCATTCACCGCATTGGTTTGTCCTGCACCTGCTAGCTCCTCTCCTTTTACTTCTTGAGAAGAATAGCCTAACTTTTTCTTGTCTCGTTTAATCCCCAATGCAGTCACCACTACTTCTTGTAACATTTCCTCTACAGGAACCATTTGAACGTTAAATACACGTTGATTTCCTACCGTATACTTCACTTCTTTCATTCCTATGAAAGAAAACACTACAGTTGCTCCTTGTTTTACATTAAGGGTGTACGTTCCATCCAAATCCGTTTGTACTCCTTGCTGTGTTCCTTGAATACTAACAGTAACACCAGGCAATGGAATACCTTCGTCCGTAACAACTCCTGAAAGTTGCTTCTCTTGCGCTTGTACAAGTTGGAAAAACAAACAAAACACAAGCAAATAAATAAACCTTACTTTTAAATTCATTAGCACATTATTGAATAATTTACCAATCAAAATTAAATTATTATTTACTATTAAAATTTAACAAAACAAATAAATTATTATCATAAAAAAGAACAATTAAACAAATCAAACCATAAGACATTATTGTCACAGAAATCAAATATTTTGTCCATTGAAAATTTTTTAAAGAGATAAAAAACACTTTGATTTTAATTTATTTTTAAGATCATGACGTCTCTTTTTTAGGCATAAACGCAGGCGAGTTTTTATTTTTTATTTCTTTTTTGAAAGTTCTAAACGCCCAATTAAAAAACTCAATATCAATAATCTAAAACAAAAAACAAGATCAGAAGGGAAACAAGTATTTGCATCCATTCTGCGTTTGTACTGCGCTCATTTCGCTTTTCTATTAATTTTCATTTCCTTAACCTATTTTGCTATTTATTTTAAAGAACTTTAGGTGTTCAAATTTATCTGTTATGCAGTCACTTCAAGATTTATATCGCTTTGCTCAAGAGTTAACGTATAGTGAGCACATTATGCCAACACTCTTCATCGGTCATGGATCGCCAATGAACGCTATAGAGGATAGCGTTTTTTCAAAGAATTGGTCGAGTTTAGGTCAAACGATTCCTACACCTAAAGCTATACTAGTTATTTCTGCTCATTGGTTAACCAAAGGCAGTTATCTTACCGCGATGGATTTTCCAGCAACTCTACACGATTTTAGGGGATTTCCCCAAGCTTTATTTGACGTTGTTTATCCAGCCCCTGGCAGTCCTAGCTTGGCTTTAGAAACACAAGCGTTAGCTCGTCCTTTTGATCTTCTTTTAGATCATGATTGGGGGTTAGATCACGGAACTTGGTCCATTACGAAACACTTATTTCCAAAAGCAGATATTCCTGTCTTGCAATTGAGTATCGACTACTACAAACCTTTAGCTTATCACTATCAATTAGCGCAACAACTGCGCGAGCTTCGCAAAAAGGGAGTACTCATCATTGGCAGTGGCAATTTAGTTCACAATCTTCGCTTGCTTTCTTGGGAACAAATGGGGCAAGACTATGGTTTTGATTGGGCTATTGAAATTGATGCTCTTTTTCAAAAGAATATTGCCTCTTACAATTACAAGGATTTAATTGCTTATGAAAAACTACATCCCCAGATTAAACTTGCTATCCCCACCTCGGAGCACTATATCCCCATGCTGTATAATTTAGGCCTTAGAGAGGCTAAAGACGACTTGTTCTTCTTCAATGAGGCTTATGTAGGTGGATCGTTAAGTATGACTTCTTTTATGTACTATCAATAAAAAAGAGAGCGCTCAAATTGAGCGCTCTCTGGGCTTAGTGCTGCTTGTTTTAAATCCTACAGCAGGATCATCGAAAAAAAATTGCTTTGTTGTTTTTATGTGCTTGGCTACATCTCTAAAATAATAAACTCACTGCGTCTGTTTAATTGGTGTTCTTCTGCAGTACACGGTACGCCATTGCTACACTTGTTGAGCAATTGACTCTCTCCGTAACCTCGACCGTTTAAACGACTTGGATCTATCCCTTGTTCAATCATCCACTTGATTGTTGATTTCACACGACGATCTGATAAACTCATATTATAAGCATCATTTCCTCTACTGTCCGTATGGGAACGAACATCAATCTTCATCGTTGGATATTCTTTCATAACCTCCACTACTTTCATCAGCTCAATCGAAGCATCTCTGCGGATATTCGATTTATCAAAATCAAAGTAGATCGGTTGCAACTGTAATTTCTTGAATAAGTCATCGTTAACCTCTAGTGGTTTCTCCGTTTTTTCTAATCCGATATTCACGGTCTTTACCCCTGGCTCTCGATTGATATTAAAGGCTACTTCTACAGTATTGTAAAGCTCCTTCTCAGCTTTGATGCGGTATTTATTTCCACAATCTAAAAGCGAAGTTACATAATATCCTTTATCATTGGTGTATAAAGTATCTGATTTTTGATACAAGGCATCCGAAATTACAACTCGTGCATTGACTAGGCGTTCATTGGTGTCTTTATCATAGACAGTTCCTTCGATACTTTGTTTACACGGTTTCTCCGCTAAAAAGTAAATATCATCAGATCCTTTACCTCCTGTGCGGTTTGAACTTACAAATCCTTTGCCTTGTTTTGGGTCTAAATAGAAACCAAAATCATCCAAACTACTGTTAATTGGGGTTCCCAGATTAACTACAGGACCAAAACTACCGTTGGGATAAAGTTTAGAAACAAAAATATCCATTCCTCCTAAACCAGGATGTCCATCCGAGGAAAAGTAAAGTTGGTTATCCGAAGAGATAAAAGGAAAGCTCTCGCGCCCTTCCGTATTGATCGTTTTACCCAAATTTTCTACTTCGCCATATCCTCCATTTTCATATAAAGCAACGCGAAATAAATCAGACTGACCTACTGTCCCTTTGCGATCGGAAACAAAGTACAACCATTTGTCATCTGGAGTTAAAGCAGGATGGGCTGTATTGAAATTGTCTGAATTAAAAGGCAACTCCTCTACTAGTCCCCACTTCCCATCCGATTGCTTTACTGTCTTGTATAATTTTAATAAAGAGGTTTTCTCTTTATTTTGTTTGCTTCTTCCACTTGTTTTAGAGTTGTTACGCGTAAAGAACATGGTGTTTCCATCTTGCGTAAACACAGCGGTTGCATCATTGACTTTGGAATCGATTTCTGGAGCAAAGAGCACTGGTTCACCAAATCCCTTCTCATCAATCACAGCGCTGTATAAACTGGTGTAGCTTTCGTTGGTCCACGAGTGGATTTGACTGCCACTTTGATGATCCGTAGCACGAGCAGATGTAAAGATAAACTGATCTCCTAAGATGGTTCCCCCATAGTCGGAATACTCCGTATTCAAATCCAACAGCTTAATGTCATAGCGATCCGAATGATTTTCGATATGCGCGAGGTAATCGCGGTTTTTGTTGTACAACTCCGTTCGAGAATCCTCCTTTTCCATCGCTGCAAACTGATTCATCAACGCTTTCGACTTGTCGTAGTTCTCTACTGCTTTGAGCGTTTGAGCATAGCGGTAGTAGTATTCTGAAGTCAGCTTGGACGTGTCTTTATCTTCATACGAACCCTCAAAGAGTTCAGCATACCATTTGTTTGCCTCTACTAATTTGCCGTTGAAGTAATACGCATCTGCTAAGTTTTGTAAGATAGACGTATTGACATACCCTTTATCAGCGATGCGTTCATATACTTTGATGGCATCGACATAAGCCAAGCGATCAAAGTTTTTATCTCCTTGTTTTTCTTTTTTTATCTGGCTGTATCCTCCAAGACTAAAGCTCAATGCTGCACTTAAAAGACCCAGTTGTATGATCTGTTTTAC